>CAZQUC010000491.1:0-1770 GCA_964596095.1 uncultured Enterobacteriaceae bacterium | reverse complement strand
CCTCGCCTCCGGAAACAACCGCCGAAGCGGATCGCGCGGCCGCCCTCGCCCGCCTGGCGACGAAGGCGGCGGGGCCGCGCGCCGACCGCGAATGGCTCGCCCACGCCGCGGAGTCGCTGCTCCAGGGCGAGGAGCGCGTGGAAAACCATCGTCTGATCCAGGAAATCGAAACCTTGCGCCACCAGTTGGCGCAGCTTCGGGAACGCGACCAAGAACGCCTGGTGGTGACTCCGGGCGTCTCCTGGCCGATCGTCATTGAGATGCATCCGCCAGGTGTGCAGATGGAAACTGCGGATGATTCACTGACGGCTCGGCTGGGAGACGCCCTTACCGATCAAACCCCTCCCTCCTCCGAAGTCCCTGAGGAAGCCCACGCCCCGGCCGGCGGCGCGATCACCGTGGCGGCAACGGAAACATTTGCCACCGGGACACCCGACGCGGCGACGTCTCCGGAAGTCGCCGCCACCTCTTTCTCCGCCTCCACCACTGAGGCCGCCAGGAAAACGCCCGCCGCCACGCCGATCTACGATCCCGCGCGCGACCTCGGCACGCTGGCATTGCACAATTTCGATCAACTGAGATCCTTCGCGCCAACGACGAATGCGACCGGGACCGCCCTCCGCGAGGGGACGGGCGCGTTCGGGAATGCCGCGAACGCCAACTTCTCCGCCACGGCCGGCAATACGGTCGAAGCGGCCGCGAATGTCGAAATGGCGTCCCCGGTCTATTCCCTGTGGGTGCTGCCGTCCTCCACCAGCGAGCCGGTCCTCGTCGGCCAACTGCCCGATGACCTGCCGGTCAACGCCACCGTGGATTTCACGCTCGGCACCACCGGCATCATCCCGAAGGCCTATTACATCCTGGGATCGGCGGCCCAGCAGCCGTTGGTTTACGACACCAGGAGCATCCTGCTCCAAGGGCCGTGAGGCGAAGCCTCCCATTGGCGGCGTTCTTGGGAGAGAGTTTCGGCTACCTTCGCTTCGCTCCGGCTCCCGCCGAGCTTCCAAAAGACGCCTATCGCAGGAGCGACTTCGAGCCATTGACGCGCGAGCCGACTTTCAGGCGCAGGCCGTTGAGCCGGATGAAGCCGGTGGCATCGTCCTGATTGTAGGCCTGGGTCGGATCGGCCTCCATGGTGGCGATGTGCGGGTTGTAAAGGCTGAGTGCGGATTTGCGCCCGGAGACATACAGATTGCCCTTGTAGAGCTTGACCCGCACGGTGCCGGTGACGTGGCGCTGGGTCTCGGTGACCAGGGCCTGGAGCGCGAGCCGCTCGGGCGCATACCAGAAGCCGTTATAGACGAGTTCCGCGTATTTCGGGATCAAGGAATCGCGCAGATGCATAACTTCGCGGTCCATGGTCAGGGACTCCAACTGGCGATGCGCGAAATGCAGGATGGCGCCGCCGGGCGTCTCATAGACGCCGCGCGATTTCATGCCGACGAAGCGGTTCTCCACCATGTCCACGCGGCCCACGCCGTGCTTGCCGCCGAGCTTGTTGAGCTGTTTCATCACGCCGAGCGGCGAGAGCGCTTTGCCATTGACCTGGGTGCAAATGCCTTGCTCGAACTCCAAGGTGACGTATTCCGGCTTGTCGGGCGCGTCTTCGGGCGCAACCGAGAGCTTGAACATATCTTTGTTCTTCGGCGAGAAGGCGTCGAACCACGGATCTTCCATGATACCGGCTTCGTAGCTGATGTGCAGGAGATTGCGATCCATCGAATACGGCTTCTTGGCGCTGGCTTCGACGGGGATTTTTTTCTCCGCGCA
>CAZQUC010000490.1:0-3307 GCA_964596095.1 uncultured Enterobacteriaceae bacterium | reverse complement strand
ACGCCGTTGGCGTTTCGGAGGATCTGCCGCCTCTGGCCGTAGAGGCGGCTCAACACCTGCCCGCCCGCCGGACCGGGCTGTCACAGGACGGACCTTCAGCCCGCGTTGACTTCCCAATGAAGGTCAAGAAACGCGTGGCTACGACACAAGCCACTTTTTTAACTCAACAGGCTCTCAGCGGCTCCCACCAGCTAAATCGCTTTTTCATGCGCAGCCATTATAATTCATAAACAATTGAAATATATGTATTTATGTTGGAAAAACAGTTTTCAAACACGACCTTGGACGAGCCATGTCGGAGGAGGCCAGCGCCTATCGTGCGTAAGCCCGGGCCTTCTCCTCATGGCGCTCCTGAGAGAGGGGAATCGTCCGGAGTCGGTTCCGGGAGCGTCGGGGGAGAGGACTGGCCGCGACGACGGGTGACGGCTTGTCGGAGCAGAAATTCGAGCTGCCCGTTGACCGAACGCAGATCCTCCTGCGCCCAGGTCTCCAGTTCTTTCCACAGCCGGGCGTCGATGCGCAGCAGGAATGACTTGCGGGGTTCGGCGGCCATCAGGATCTGTCCTCCGGTTGGCCCGGGCGGCAGCGCAAGGCGTTGACCAAGACGCGGGGCTTTGCGGGCGAAATCACCAGCGTGCGGTCGGGAAAGGCCAAGACCACGGCGCAGGCCGGATCGGTCACAAAAGCCCGGAACCGGCCCAGTTTTTTGCTGCGAAACCAGCCGTGCATGGCGAAAAGCCCGTCATTGCCGACGGTCTTCCACGCCCCGGCGCACGCCCGGGGATCGGCCACGGCCGAGCGCAATCCCGCCAGCGACACCGCCGTTTCCCAAAAGCTCCGCCGCACATAGAGTGTGTCCCCCGCAATGCGGAAACCGCGCACGACAAAGAGGGCGGTGATGCCGACGATCGACGCCGGCAGTCCGCCCGCCAAGCCCGCGACCCACAGCTCGATGCGCGGTATCACCAACAGGAAGAGTGTCGGCAACACGACCAGCAACCCCACCAACCCCAGGGTGATGAGCTTGACACGGAAACCCCAAGGGGCGGCGGCGAACTCTTTGTTCATGGTTTGCGAAAAAATTCAGGCAAGTTTGGAAGATAACGGTCAAGCTGAGCCACAGCCGCTGGCAGGAAGCGTGGAGCGCAGCGCACGACGTGCCCAAGAACCTCAACACCCGCAGAACGGACATGCGCGGCGGCTGTTGGCTCCAGCGCAGGTTAGGCCGATGCTGTCATCACTCTCTCGCATATGACTCAAGGTATCCACATTTGGTGCAACGAAAGCTCTGAATCTGGTGCTGCTCTTTGGCCTTTATCTTTGCTCCGGTCCAACGCGACACCTCGGGTTTGCCTGCGATCCACTGCGAGACCAAGTAAGCGCCCTCGGTCGCGTCGAGGATAAACCCTTACTGCATCTTTCCCTCGCATTTCGGACATCTTGTTGGTGTGCTCATATGCTTTTGCTTTCGGTTTGCGTGTTGATGCCCAACACCGGCCTCAGTGATACAACGTGCCGGTGTTGACCACCGGGGTGACTTCGGATTCGCCGCACAAGACCACGAGCAGATTGCTCACCATGGCGGCTTTGCGCTCCGGATCGAATTCCAGAATCTGTTTCTCCCGCAACTCATTCAACGCCATCTCGACCATGCTGACGGCCCCATGCACGATCTTGGTGCGCGCCGCGATGATGGCCTCGGCCTGCTGCCGGCGCAGCATGGCTTGCGCGATTTCGGGCGCATAGGCCAAGTGGGTAATGCGCGCCTCCTCCACCAGCACGCCCGCGCGGGCCAGCCGCTCCTGCAACTCGTCGGTCAGCGCCGCATTCACTTCGTCGCCGCCGCCGCGCAGCGTGAACTCATCCTCCCCGCTCTGGTCGTAGGCATAGACCGAGGCCAGATGCCGCACCGCCGATTCGCTCTGCACTTCCACATAGTTCTCATAGTCATCCACGTCGAACACCGCCTGCGCGGTGTCGGCCACCTTCCACACCACCACCGCGGCGATCTCGATCGGGTTGCCGCGTTTGTCGTTGACCTTGAGCCGCTCTCCGTTGTGGTTGCGCATCCGCAGGGAGATTTTCTTTTTGGTGTAAAACGGATTGGTCCAGTGAAAGCCACTGCGGCGGATGGTGCCTTTATACGCGCCGAATAACATCAAGACCCGCCCCTCATTGGGCTGGAGCGTGAAAAAGCCCGCCCACGCGATCACCGAGAGCAGCAGCGCCCCCAGGCCGGGGATGAGCATTCCCCCGGATGACTGATCATGATTGGCCAGCCAGATGGCCCATACGATCAGGGTCAGCCCGCCTAGTTTCAAGAGAATTGTGGCCAGCAGCAGGGGCCACCCCGATACGGTCGAGCCGGGACATTCGTGATTGGGAATCGACGCCGAGGATTGGGTTTTCATGAAAAAATGGAGTGATCTTTTTTAATATCGCAGTGATATCATATTGAAATCATCACAGCTCGTCAAGGGATTTTTCTTGGCGAAACCGCGTCAAACGCGCCCGTCTGTCAGCGCGCGCCTGACTCCGCACCCGGCAACCTGCGGGCAGCCGGGATCGTTAAATGAAATATGCGCGCCGCCTCCGTCCTGCCGCTTGCCTCGTCCCCGGCCCGGCTTTGCCGCCTCCGGTCGCGGGGAACCGGACGCCACACGTGGCTCCTTGCTGCGCTCCTCCTGGCGTGTTCCGGCCTCGTGCCGCTGGCCGCAAAAAAAACGCGGCCCGCTCCCGCCTCGCCGTCCGCGAAGGCGGCTCCGGCCGCCGCACCCGCGCCCGCCGCCAGTCTGACGCCCGCGGACTTGGCCGATTTCGACCGGCAGCCGGCGGCCGTGCGCAAGTTGCTGACGGCGTGTCTGGAGCTGACCGGAAAGAATCTCGGCTATCGCTTCGGCTCCCACGATCCGGCGGCGGGCGGGATGGATTGCTCGGGGACGATCTATCATGTCTTGCAGGCGCAAGGGATGAAGGCCGCGCCGCGCGATGCCTTCGGCCAATACCGCTGGGTGTGGGAAAGTGGCGGGTTCCGCGCCGTGCATGGCCGCCGGGCCGACACCTTTGAATTGTCCGCGCTCCGTCCGGGAGACCTGCTGTTCTGGTCGGGCACCTACACCACCAAAGGCCGCGATCCCGCCGTGTCCCATGTCATGATTTATCTTGGTCGCACCAAGTCCGGCGACCGTCCCGTCATGTTCGGCGCCAGCGACGGTCGGACCTATCAAGGCATCGCACGCCACGGCGTGAGCGCCTTCGATTTCCTGATGCCCAAACCGGACGGTCCCGCGCGTTTTCTCGGCTACGC
>CAZQUC010000489.1:0-3309 GCA_964596095.1 uncultured Enterobacteriaceae bacterium | reverse complement strand
GGCAGGCGAGACGCCCGCCGTCCGCACAGGCCAGGAGGCCTGCGTTCCCGCCTAGGCCACATCGTCCCGTTTTCATTGGCTTATGGTATAATAATCAATTCCACTCTGGGATCAGCGGTCAGTAATCCGAATCTGACCATGATCGATAATTTTGACGATTTGTGTCACCGCGACTCATTCCCGATTCAATGGGCGTTCCTCGCCATCAGCAACGGAATCAACGACACCGTTCCTCACCCGCTGGACGATCTGTGTGAGACTGATGGGGGATCACTCGCCGAAGCGCTGGCGCAGGCTGTCGAAGTAGCGTTTGACCTGTTGGCGGCGGGCGGGAGGCAGGTTTTTTTCGTCGAAGGCGTTTTCCTGGGTTTTGAGGAAGTCGGCGGCGGTGGCGCGGGTGGCGCGTTGCACGTCCTCTTGGCGGGGCTGGCCCTGCACGGTTTGGAGGAAGGATTCGCCTTCGCCGGCGGCGACGGTCACTTCGCCTTGGGCGGCGGCGGCCTGGGGCGTGGTGGCTTTGCCGTTGAGCTCGGCCGCGCCGCGTCCGGCCAGCAGGCCGCCGGCGCCGGGTTGCCCGCTGGGGGCGCTGGAGGACCCCGCGCCGGGGATCGGAATCGCCGCGCCGCCGGCGCCGGGAATGGGTTTGGCGACGGCGAGCGGCGGGCCGCCGGCGGGCGCGGTGCCGGGAACGACGGCGAGGGGCTTGGCATCTTTGGGCGGCGGACCGGCGCCGGGAATGGGCGTGCCGCGCGGGGTTCCAGGTTGCACGGGCAGGTCCGTCATCGGCAGCGCGTCCATGGCGGAGGCGTCCGCGGCCATTTCGCTGAGGGGCATGAGGTCGGGCATGGGGGAGGACTCCGCGGCGTCGCCCGAGGCTCCGGCGAGTTTTTGCAGGCCTTCGCCTTGTTGCCCCATCAGCGAGTTGCCGGACTGGCGCAATTGTTCCGCGAGCTTGTCCAATTCCGCCTGGGCGTTTTCGCGCTGTTGCTGGCGGGCGAATTTATCGGCCAACGCCTGCATTTCCGCGCCGGCGGCAGCGGGGTTTTCCTGTTGCAAGTCTTCCGCCGCCGCGCCGACGTGCTGACCGGTCGGTTGGGCGCGGTCGGTCTCGGAGGCTTTTTGCATCGTGCGGTCGAAGGCGGTTTTCAGTCGTTCCGTCGCCTCCTGGGTCAGTTCCGGGCTGCGCAATTTGTCCGCGAGTTCCCGGGCTTCCTCCGAGGCCTGGCCGGCGTTTTTGTCTTCCAGCGCCTCGGCCAGCTCCGCGGTATCGGGATGCTGCTTCATTTCCTGCAACATCGCTTCCGACGCCCACGCTTCCTTGCCCGCGCCCAATTGCCGCGCGAGCTCTTCCGCCGCGCGGGCTTGTTTTTCCAGGGCATCGAGCAATTCGCGCGGCGTCTGCCCCGCGGCATTCTTGAGCTTTTCGGCGAGTTCCTGCTGTTGCCGCTGCAGTTCCTCCAGCAACCGGCGCTCCTCGTCGCTGAGCGCCTCCGCATTCTTCGCGGCCAAGGGGTCGGCGGCGGCGAGCGCTTCCGCTTCCGCTTGGGCAGCGGCGAGCATCTCTTCGGTCAACGGCTGGTCGCCAAGCGTCGGGACCGGCCGGCCCCAGGGCAGCACGGCCAGCGTCACAGCCACCACCGGGCCGAGAACGAGCGGCCAGCGGAGCCGGGGCAGGGGCAATTCGCGCGGGAGTCGGGAAATGATTTCGTCCAATTCGATGCGGGCGCGGATGAGGTGCAGCTCCCGTCCCGCATCCGGCGCCGGGGTTTGCGCAAAGGCCAGCGCGCTGGAAAACAGTTCGTTTCTCCCCGTCAGCGTGTCCCAGTTCGACAAGGCCGCGTAAAGCGACGGCCGCCGCGTCCACGCGCGCGCCGCCGCGGCTCCCAGCCATCCGGCCACGGAGGCCACTGCCGCCGCGAGATCCCAGCCGGCCGCTCCCGCCAGCCGCAGCGCCACCACCGCCGCCACGCCCACCCATGGCACCCAGGCCAGCGCGGTCAAGGCCCGGCGCCATTCGGCCCGAATCAGCCGCCGGCGCACACGCCGCGCCAGGCCGGTGAAGATCGCGGCTTCGGAAGACTCGGGCCTGGAGCGCAGGGCGTTCATGGATGAGGGGTGATGGGGGGAGGCACCGCGTGGGACGCCATCTGAGAAGGGCGCTCCCGCTTCACCGGAATGTGTAAACGCGAATCGAGCCGGCGCACGGGAGATTTTTCTTGCCCCCTCCGCCGCCTTCCCGCCAAACCCAAGGGGATAGGGAGGGCGGTTGGCGAAAATTCTTAAAATCCCTGAATTTTAAGGAAAGGTGAATTAAGATCCCCGGTGTCCAACGAAGCGAAATATCATAAATGAGTCAATTTTCCGTATCAAAAACGACTTGTGAGAGCAGACAGAGTGAGGGAGTCATCAAGCTTTTTTGTATTTCTGATGAGCACATTTCAACTGGAAAAGGCTGGAGTGGGGAAAAAATTACGGAAATTTTAGTTGCGTTCCGCAAAAATGATTGTAGGAATCTAGAAATCCACGCAAAATTGCGAAAATAGTATTTTTTCCTGGTTTTACCATAGTATGAGCACTGAAGAACAACCCGAGCTGATGACCGTCAAAGAAACCGCGGAGTATCTCCGCATTCCTTTGCCGACAGTCTATTATCTTGTGCAGCGCGGGCAGTTGCCGGCCATCCAGATCGGCGGCCGGTGGCGGATCAAGCGCAGCTTGCTGGACCGCGACGTGCTGCGCAACGACGGATCCGGGCAGCCGACGGTGCTGGTCGTTGATGACGATCCGGCGTTGCAACAGCTCTTCAAACAATTTCTCAAGAAAGCGGGCTTCGGCCGCATCGTGGTCGGCACCGGCCAGGAAGCCGTGCAGAGCGCCGAGAAGCAGTCGTTCGACTTGGTGTTCCTCGATCTCAAACTGCCGGACATGGCGGGTGACGAGGTTTACAATTCCCTCCGCGCCATTCATCCGGACATTCCGATCGTCATCATCACAGGGTATCCGGATAGCGAGGTGCTGAGCCGCATCCTGGCGAGCGGGCCGGTGACCGTCATCCAGAAGCCGCTGGAATTCGAGCAGCTCAACCGCACCGTGCGTCAACTCGGCCACAAAGGCGCCGCGCTCGAAGCCTGAACTGATTTTTCATTTTCCCCTTTCCGGTTGGTTCCCGGATTTTGTGGGGGTTTCGTTGAAAAAACCTGCAAGCTTCCGGGCTTGCAGGTTTTTTTTGCTCGAAAGGACGCAAGGAACATGACGCCACGTATGTGTTGAACTTTCCAATTCAAGGGTTCGGGAAGCCGGCCTTTTGGT
>CAZQUC010000488.1:0-3323 GCA_964596095.1 uncultured Enterobacteriaceae bacterium | reverse complement strand
CCGGTGACCGCGGGATCGTCGAGCAGGGCGGCATAGTCGGCGTAGGCGGGCACGCCGTCCAGCTCGCGGCTGGCGGCTTCGCGGGTTTCGGCCACGGCGTCCGACACCGCTGCCACCCGCGCTCCAGGCACGAGCCGGGCGAAGTTGCGCGCGTGGATCATGCCGGCCCGGCCGGAGCCGATGATGCCAATACCCAAGGGGGATTCTTGCATGGGTGGAGAATAGAAATTCAGGCGGGATTCACCATGACAGCCGTCGCAGGAAACTTATACGTTTGCGCACGATGAGGATCGGTCGCCAAAGCGGGCCTCAAGGTGTTCCGCCCACAGCCAGGCTTTCACTGCGGTAGCCGCCACGCGCCCGGAAGTAGAGAATCAGCGCGAGATAACACAGCAGCATGATGACGGGGAAGATGGCGGCGGTGCTGAGCGCGGCCTTTTTCGCGCCCGCCTGCACTTCCGCGACCGCTCCGGCGTCTTCCGCCGGGGCGGCGGCGAGCTTTTCCTGATCGAGCGCACGATAGGCGCCGAAGACACTGCTGCGCTCCTCCCCGAGGTAACGCGCGCCCAATTCGGCCTGCGCGGGAGCGGCGAGATCATGGGCCACGCGGCGGTCCTGCACATTGCCGAGAAAGACCATGCCGACGCCCAGCCCCAGCATGCCGACGCCGCCGATGCAATTCAGCGTCAGTGCGCCGCCGCGTGGGAAACGCTCGGCCACGATGCCGAGCATGGTCGGCCAGAAGAAGCTCTTGCCCACGCCGTAAAGCGTGGCCGCCAGCAGGATGGCGAGGCCCGTGGCCTGGGACAGGAAGACGAGGCCGAGCGCCGCCAGGATTGAGCATCCGGCCAGCAGGCCGAGCGGGGAAAAGCGATGCACCAGCGGTCCGGCGAAGAAACGCAACACGGCCATGATGAGCGAGGTGTAAACGAGCACCCAGCCGGCATGGAGGCCGAGGTGGCGCATTTCCGGCCCCATCAGGTCGCCGATCCAACTGTCGATGCCCAGCTCCGTCGTCGCCAGCGGCAGCATGATGAGGAGCAGGAAGAAATAGATAGGACGGCCCAGCGAGCGCACCGCCAAGCCGAAGGCGACGGCCACGGCGACCGCGGGCAGGAGCGGCCAGAGGAATTTGCCGCTGGTCATTTTCAGAATGCCCTCGCAGACCTGCACGCCAATGAAATACGCTCCGACGAGCGCGCCCAATGCGCCGAAATCAGCGAGCATTTCGCGGTAGGAGACGCCGGCGGCGACACGCTCGCTGAGGGGAAACCTCTGGCCGAACAGCATCACGCCATAAACGGCGGCGGGGATGAAGGTGAGGCCGATTTTCCACTGCCAGGACAGGTCGCCCATGGCGATGGCCAGCATGCCGGCCAGCACCATACCGCCCGGCCAGCCGGCGTGCAGGATGTTGAGCCACTTCGTTTTTTCACGGGGATACATCGCGGCCACGGCGGCGTTGATGTAGCTTTCCACCGTGCCGTTGGAGAGGGCGAAGATGAAGGTGCCCCAGTAAAGCTGCCGCGCGCTGTTGGCGGTGATGAGCAGGATGATCGAGAGGACGTGACAAAGGAAACCGAACGCCGCGACACGCCCGTAGCCGACCTTGTCGATGATGAAGCTGAAGAGGAAAATGCTGAAGGCGAACGGCCAGAAGCCGACGCCGAGGATGTCGCCCTTCTGGGTTTCATCGAGATTGAACTGCGTCTGCCACTCGCCGATGATCTGGGCGCGGACGATGAAGCCGAAGGCACAGGTGACGAGGGCGATGAAGCAGCCCCAGAACAAGCGGGCGGAACGGGTGGTGTCGGACATAATGGGTGACAGCGGGGGGGCCGCCGCCGACGTTCTGGCGCAAAACTCCCCCGTCTGGCAAGCCCGCAGCCGGCATCTGACGCGGCTGTATAACTTCTTTGCCAGCCTGTTTATTTCCGCGCCGCGCGGGCTGGTGTTTGCTGCCGCACAACTCCGAACCGGTCGGCCCTTGCGCCCGTCGCAGATGGCCCGTTTGGTGGCGTTTCCCTCACGTTTCACATCCCCGCAATCCCCAGACAACACCCCCATGAAGGTCGGCATCGACAGCTACTGCTACCACCGTTTTTTCGGTGAAGTGTATCCCACACAAAAACCCGCCGCCACACCCTACACGATGGATTCGTTCCTCGACCGGGCCAAGGCTCTCGGCTGCGACGGCGTGTCGCTCGAATCGTGTTTCTTTCCGGAGTTTGGCGAGGCTTACCTGACCGGCTTGCGGAAGCGTCTGGATGAACTCGGATTCGACCGCGTCTATGCCTGGGGGCATCCCGACGGACTGGAAGGTGGCGGCAACGCGGCGGCCCGGGAGAAAATGCTCGCGCACATCGAACACGCGCGGCTGATCGGCGCGCCGGTCATGCGGGTGGTGGGCAGCAGCCTGATGTTCCGCTTCGAACCGCACGAGCCGCAGCTCAGGATTCTCGCGGAGTGGTTCAAGGAAGCGACCGAGCGCGCCGCGAAGCACGGCATCCGTCTCGCGGTGGAAAATCACATCGACTACAACTCGGACGAAATCCTCTGGCTCATCGAGCAGGTCGGGTCGGAATACTTCGGCATCAATCTCGACACGGCGAATTTCCTGCGCGTGCTCGACGATCCGGTCGAGGCCACGCGCAAGCTTGCGCCGCACGTCTTCGCCACGCACGTGAAGGACATCCGCCCGGTCAAGGGCGTGAACGCGAAGGAATGGTGCTACTTCGCCTGCGTCGCGGCGGGCGAAGGATTGATCGAGATCGACAAGATCGCGCAGATTCTCAAGGACACGGGCTATACCGGTTTCCTCGCGTTTGAGACCGACATGCCGCATCCCGATTACGCGGAGCGCGAGGAGGAGATGGTGGAAAAGAGCGTCCGCTATCTCAAACAAGTCGCCGCGAATCTCCGTTGATTTAACAGCCTTTATTCCATCCCCCAAATATGGCCAAACCAGAACTCCGCATCGCCATCATTGGCACCAACTTCATGGGCAAGGCGCACAGCAACGCCTGGCTCCAAGCCGCCAAATTTTTTGATCTTCCGCTCGAGCCCATGCTGCAAGTGGCCTGCGCCCGCAATGAGACGGGAGCGCGCGCCTTCGCCGACAACTGGGGCTGGCGGCACGTCGAGACCGACTGGCGCAAGACCATCGACCGCGATGATGTCGATGTGGTGGACATCTCGCTCCCGCAGCACCTGCATCACGAGGTGGCCATCGCGGCGGCGAACGCGGGCAAGCATCTTTTCTGCGAAAAGCCGATGGCGCTGAACTCCGCCGATGCCGAGGCGATGCTGGCCGCGGCGGAAGC
>CAZQUC010000487.1:0-3333 GCA_964596095.1 uncultured Enterobacteriaceae bacterium | reverse complement strand
GCGCCAAGCACGCAAAGATTTTTATGGATAGAAATCCTCAGACAGCCTTTTTGAAAGGCACGCCCGCCCCCCAAATTACGCCGTCTCTTCGCTCGCGGCGCGGCGCAACAACTCCGCCAGTTGCGGTCCCACCACGCGCAGCTCCGCGCGATGGACGTGATACAGTTTTTCAAGCAGACGCCGTCCTGGCGGAGTCAGCATGACATGCACCTGCCGGCGATCTTCCCTTGAGGGCGTCCGGCGCGCCAGTTTCAGGCGCTCCAGGCGGTTCACCAGTCCGACTGCGGTATGCGGCGCCACCTGCATCTGCTCCGCCAGTTCGCCGATGGTTACCTGGTTTTTTCCCGGAAATCCTTCAATCGCCAGCAAGGCTTGATACTGGTGCGGCGTCACGCCATGACCGGCGGCGGCCTGTTCGCTGAATCCCAGAAACCGGCGCAGGCGGTAGCGGAATTCCGCCAGGAGTTCCAGATCGGCTTTGGCCAGGTGGGCTGGAGGCTCGGAGGGCGTCATTTCCTTTCCGGGGTGAGCAGGCTTGCCGCTGACAACAAGAAAACGGGAGCCGGTGCGGGCGTCGTTCAGGAGGAGGCTTTTCGCAGGAAAGCGATCAGCACGATCGCGTGGTTGTGGGTGGGATCTTTCGTGCCCGTGAGCAAGGTGACCGGCGTTTTCGCGGCTTGTTCGAGCAGCGGCCGGAGGGCGTCGCCGTGATCGCGGAGCTCCGCCTGATAGCGGCGCCGGAACTCGGCCCATCGCTCCGGCCGATGGCCGAACCACCGGCGCAAATCCGCGCTGGGGGCGATCTCCTTCATCCAGGCATCCATTTTGAGATTCTCCTTCTTCACCCCGCGCGGCCACAAGCGGTCGATCAAGACGCGGAACCCATCCTCGGGTGACGGCTCCTCATAGACCCGCTTCCAGCGCAGGCACGGCGGCGCGTCTTCGACCTCATGCTGCCAGCAGGGCGGGCTGGCATATTCGGGCTTCTTGGTCATGGCTGATGGGTCCCGGAAGGAGAGATGCTAGTGCGCGATGCCGATCCCATAAACATGGGAAAGATAGGCTTCGATGTTTTCCACCCCTTCGATAAAAGCTTTTCCGTGGGCCCGGCGGAGAGCGAGGTGCGGCGGCAGGTCCGCCGATGGCTCGCCTCCTAACACCAGCACGGGGCAACTTTGGTTGTCCTCGCCCAGCAGGGGCGCCAATTCCGGCCGCGGCCGCGGGAAGTCCACATATTGGACGCGGACATGGTGTTTGAGCGCCGGGTAATAGGCCAGCAGTCCGGCCGCTTCGACGCATTCCCGACAGAAATAGCGGGCGTCGCTTTGCGCGGGGTCCAGGAAGTCGGCCTTCAGGAGATACAACGTATCGGGGCTGGTGCTCATGGGTTTCGTCGTGGGCGGTCTTGGGAAAAGATATATCGTAATACGATAGAGTCAATCACGATCCCGTCGCGCCGGCCGGGCCGGGCTGCTCAAGAGGAAACCAATCCCGGCCTCGTGACCCGCAGTTTGGCGGCGGCGGTTTCCAAGGCGGCGAGCGCTTGGGCGACTTCCTCGTCGGTGGTGGCGCGGGAGAGGGAGACCCGGAGCGTTTCGCGGGCCGCCTTGGTCGGCAGGCCCATCGCGACCAGCACGTGGCTGGGCTGGAGCGAGCCGGTCGCGCACGCCGAACCGGTGGAGACGCAGAATCCCGCCGTGTCGAGCAGGATGACCGCGCCTTGCGCATCGATGCCCGGCAGATGGAAGTTGGACGTGTTGGGCACGCGTGGCGCATGGCGGCCGTGGATGACCACGCCTTCGATCCGACGTGCGAGTTCGGCTTCGAAATGATCGCGCCGCCGGGCCAGTGCACCGTTTGTTGCCTCCTCGGCCACCGCCGCGCGCGCCGCCGCCGCGGCCGCGCCGAACCCGACGATGCCTGCCACGTTCAGGGTGCCGCCGCGCCGGCCGCCTTCCTGGCCGCCGCCGGGTTGCAGTGGATGAAAGCGGGCGGTCTTGCGCACATACAGCGCGCCGGTGCCTTTGGGCCCCTGCACTTTGTGCGCGCTCAGGCTGGCGTAGGCCACGGCGGTTTTGCCGAGATCGAGTGGCACCTTGCCCGCCGCCTGCACGGCGTCGGTGTGAAAGAGCACGCCCTGTTCCGCGGCCATGGCCGCCGCTTCGGCGAAAGGATGCCGGACGCCGGTTTCGTTGTTCGCGGCCATGATCGAGACCAGCGCCGTCGCACCCGGACGCAGCGCCGCCCGCAAGGCCGCGAGGTCCAGCCGCCCCTCCGCATCGACGCCCAGACGCGTCACCTCCCAGCCTTGTTGCTCCAAGGCGGCCGCGGGCGCGAGCATCGCCTCGTGCTCGGTCGCGACCGTGATGAGATGCCGGCGCTCGGGAAAGACCGCCGCCGCCGCATGGACAGCCGTGGTGATGGATTCCGTGCCGCCGCTGGTGAAAACGATTTCCTCCGGCTCCGCGCCGATGAGCGCCGCCACCTGCTCCCGCGCGGTCTCCACCGCTCGCCGGGCCACGCGCGCGAAGCGGTAACCACTCGCCGGGTTCGCCCAGTTTTCTTGCAAAAACGGCCGCATCGCCTCCCACGCTTCCGCCGCCAGTGGCGTCGTGGCATTGTGATCCAAGTAAACCATGGGGCAGCCTGCCACCGGCGGCGCACCGGCTCAACCCTGACCAAGGCGAGGGTAAGAAGGCGTGCCGCGATCTTCGAATAGTTGGCATCACGAAAAAATCACATTGATGATTTTTTTGAAAGCGTTCATTCAATTAACCTGCTTCTGACCTCGAATCATGGCCACGTTTGCCGCTTCCCCCCTTTCGACATCATGTCCACTTGGCTGAGTTTGCATTATCACATTATTTTCAGCACCAAGGACCGGGAGCCGTGGTTGCAGGCGGCTTTCCGGCCTTCGCTCCACGAGTATTTGGGCGGAGTCGTCGGAGGGCTGGGAGGTCAATCGCACGGCGTCGGTGGCGTGGCCGATCATGTGCATTTGTTGATTTCACTGCGGGCCACTCATCGTCTGGCGGATTTCATGAGGGAGGTGAAGAAAGCGTCGTCTTCGTGGGTGAAGCACACCTGTCACGTGCCGGGATTTGCCTGGCAGGAAGGATATTGCGCCCTGACCGTGAGTCCGTCTGCCCGGCCGGCGGTGCATGATTACATTCGCCGGCAGGAAGAGCATCATCGGCAACGGTCTTTCCGGGAGGAGTTGGTGATGATGCTCGAAAAAGCGGGAATCCCATACGATCCGAAATACCTCGAATGAGGCGCGGGAGCGTGTTTTTGGGTGGGAGCGTTGGCTGCGATCCCTTCGGGATCGGGAGG
>CAZQUC010000486.1:0-3339 GCA_964596095.1 uncultured Enterobacteriaceae bacterium | reverse complement strand
GCCCGTTCCGGGCGGTTGCTGTCCCACAACGGCGTCCTCCTTGCTTGAGGCGTCCACGATCTCCTCCCCTCTCCCAAGAGGCCTTTTCGGTGCCTTTTGGCGTGAGCCAACACGCAGCGCGCCCGTTCCGCGCCACGATTTTTCCATCTTGCCTGCGGCGCGCGCCGCTCTCACTCTGCGGCTTTTTCCATTCCACCATGACGCTGCATCCCACACCCGACGCCTTCCATGATCTCGCCCACCGGCACGCGCTGGTGGCGGTGTGGGCCGAGGTGGCGGCAGATTACGAAACCCCGCTGGCGGCTTTCCGCAAAATCGCGCGCCCCGGCGTCCACGCCTTCCTGCTCGAATCGGCGGAGAACACCGAAGCCAGCGGACGCTATTCGTTTCTCGGCGCCGCGCCGCGCGCCGTCTTCACCGCGCGGGGCCGCACGGTCACGATCCAGGAAGGCGAACAGAGCACCACTTTCGACGCCACGGATGATCCCTTGCGCGAACTGGAGCGTTACATGGCCCGCTACCGTCCCGCGCCGGAGCCACGCCTGCCCGTCTTTCACGGCGGCGCGGTGGGATTCCTGAGTTACGACGCGGTGCGCTATTTCGAGCCGACGGTGCCCCCGCCGCCCGCCGATGATCTCGGCCTGCCCGAGCTGGCTTACATGATCGCCGACACGGTGGTCATCTTCGACCACCGCTACCGCGTGATGCAGGTGGTCGCGAATGTCTTCATCGAAGAGCACGCTTCGCCGGCGGCCGCTTACGAAGCCGCGCGCGAAAAAATCCACGCCCTGCTCGCGCAACTGGAAGAGCCTCTGCCTTTCCGGTTGTTGCCGGCGGACGTTTCCGAAGGCGCTATCGCCTCCGCCGGGGAAGCGGCCAGCAACCGCACGCGGGAAGACTTCGAGCATGCCGTGCGTTTGGGGAAGGAATACATCGCCGCGGGCGACATTTTCCAGTTCGTGCCCTCGCAGCGGTTCGAGACGCCGTTCACGGGCGATCCCATCGATCTCTTCCGCGCGCTGCGGCATGTGAACCCTTCGCCTTACATGTTCTGCCTGCTGTATCCCGAGGGCTATGCGCTCGTGGGCAGCTCGCCGGAAGTGCATGTGCGCTGCCTGGACCGCAAGGTGGAGATCCGCCCCATCGCCGGCACGCGGCCGCGCGGCGCGACAGCGGAGGAAGACGAGGCGCTGGCCGCCGAATTGCTCGCGGACCCGAAGGAGCGCGCCGAGCACATCATGCTCGTCGATCTCGCACGCAACGATGTCGGCCGCGCGGCGGAATTCGGCAGCGTGCATGTCACCGACTTCATGATCGTCGAGCGCTACAGCCACGTCATGCACATCGTCAGCAACGTGGAAGGCCGGCTGTCTCCGGATAAATCCGTCTATGACGTGATGGCCGCGACCTTCCCCGCCGGCACCGTCAGCGGCAGTCCGAAGGTCCGGGCGATGCAGATCATCAACGAACTGGAGCCGACCAAACGCAACGCCTACGCCGGCGCGGTCGGATGGTTCGGATTCGACGGCAACCTGGACTCGTGCATCGCCCTGCGCACCTGCGTGCTGCGCCACGGCAAGGCCTACGTGCAGGCGGGCGCGGGCGTCGTTGCCGACAGCGATCCCGCCGCCGAATACCAGGAAACCGTCAACAAAGCACGCGGCATCTTGCGCGCCATCGACCGCGCGCGCGGGCTGGGGCGGGGATGATCGTGGCGGGGGCGTCCCGCCCACCGCGCGAGCCCGACGGCCCGGTGGCTCAAGCGATCCGTTTCAATAGGCTCTGCGCTCGCCGACGCGATGGGATTACGCGAGCTCCCTGCGAGGGGGGGACAACGCGCAAGAAAATTCCAAACTCCAACGGGGGTTTCGGCCCGTCGCCTCGCGCGCCGCATGGAATCGGACGTGGCCGGCCTTGAGATTTTCCCATCAGCGGCGACTGTCGACCGATCTTCAGCGCTGGGTGGCCTGTCCGTGACATTGCCGAGACGAACGATGATCCCTCATTCCGATGACCACGATGCTGTTGATAAATGACCCGGATTCAGCGCGCCGCAAACAGCGTGCGGAAGAGCGCGGCCAGCCCCGGCTTGTCGAGGTCATGCGTGGCGAGAGCGATCATGGCGTCGTAGAGGGTGGACTGATCCACCTTGGTGTTGAATCCGTGCGCCCTCAAAAAGAGGAGCGCCGAGGCGATGGCGGTGCGCTTGTTCCCGTCCACGAAAGCCTGCGACTCGGCCAGATGATACGCATAGGCCGCGGCGATCGCGTGCAGGTCGGCATAGCCGTAATAAAAGTCCTGCCTGGCTTGGGCGATGGCGCTTTCCAGGCCGCTCTGGTCGCGGATGCCCGCCGAGCCCCCGTGCTCACGCAGGGAAATATCATGAAGCGCGAGCACCTCGTCGAGATGCAAAAAAACCGGCTCTTTCATCAGCGTGAAATTACCGGGCGAGCCGCGCCATCAGTTCCCGGTGTTCGGCGAAGATCTCTTCGGCCATCTCCGCAAAACCGGGACGAAGGTTGCCTGTGGCCACGCGTTCGGAAACCGCCTCCGCTTCCTTCTCGATTTCAGCAATCAACCGCACGACTTCCTGCCTTTCGTCGGAAGTCATGGCCTGCAACTGCTGTCTGAGATCGCGAACGCTCACATCATATTTCTACACGGTATTTTTCATCTTTTCAAACCGCATTTTCCCATGACCCCGCATCCCGTCACCCGCCGCCGTTTCCTGGGCGAAGCCAGTTGCGCCGCCGTCAGTTCCATTCCGGTGCTGAGCAGCCTGCTCAATCTCTCGGTGACGGGCAAGCTCGCGGCGCAGGAGGCGGAGGGCGGCTATCGCGCGCTGATCTGCGTCTTCGCCTCCGGCGGCAACGATACCTTCAACGTGCTCACGCCGTATGGCGATAGCCATTACGCCGAGTATGCCGCCAGCCGCGCGGACCTCGCGCTGCCGCTCGCGCAATTGATCCCGATTCATCCGGAGAATACGGACGGGCGGGTCTTCGGCGTGCATCACCGGATGCCGCAATTGGCGGCGCGGTTCGAGGCGGGCGATGCGGCCTTCGTCGCCAATGTCGGCACGCTGATCGAGCCGGTGCGGACGCGGCTGGAGGTCGCGCAGAATTTGAAGCGGCTGCCGCTGGGGCTGTATTCGCATTCCGACCAGATCGAGCAATGGCAGACCAGCGTGCCACACGCGCGCAGCGGCGTCGGCTGGGCCGGGCGGATGGCCGATGTCATCCGGCAGCTCAATGCCGACCCGCGCGTCTCCATGAATATTTCCTTCGACGGCAGCAACGTCTGGCAAACCGGCCGCGCTGTCGCCGAATACGCGGTGAG
>CAZQUC010000485.1:0-3350 GCA_964596095.1 uncultured Enterobacteriaceae bacterium | reverse complement strand
TCGCTGGTCATGATCGCCCGCGCGGCGCGCTCGCCGTCCTCCGCCTGCAAGCCGGCACCGAGTTCGGGGATCTTCGCCTTGAGGCGCTCGAAGGGCAGCGGCAGCCCGATGATGCCGGTGGAGCAAACCGCGACCTGGCTGGGCTTCAGGTGCAGCAGGGCGGCGGTGGCGGCGCACATTTCCTTGGCGTCCTGGATGCCGCGCGGACCGGTGCAGGCGTTGGCGTTGCCGCTGTTGGCGATGATGGCCTGGACCTTGCCCCGCCGGATGTGCTCGGTGGTCACGCGCACCGGCGCGGCTTTCACCTTGTTGCTGGTGAAAGTGCCCGCGGCCACACACGGGCTGTCGGAAGCGATCAGCGTGAGGTCGAGCCGCGTCTGGGCGGGATCCTTGATGCCGGCGGCGACCGCATGGCAGCGGAAGCCCCGCGGGGCGACGACGCCGCCCGGCACGGGATGAAATTTGTCGTCACTCAATGAGGCGGCGGGCATGGCGAAGCGCGCGATTATGCCGCCAACCCACCGGCGCGCAAGCCGCGTCTGCAATTCACGTTGCGGACCGCCTCTTTCTCACGCCGGCCTTACTCGATGCCCAGCAATTCGATTTCGAAAATCAGCGTCTCGTTCGGGCCGATGACATCGCCGGTGCCTTCCGGGCCGTAAGCGAGCTTGGAGGGGATGAAGAGTTTCCACTTGGAGCCGACCGGCATCAATTGCAGGGCTTCGGTCCAGCCGGGGATCACACGGTTGACAGGAATTTCCAGCGGCTCGCCGCGCTCGACCGAGCTGTCGAAAACCGTGCCGTCGATCAAGGTGCCGTGGTAATGGGCTTTGACCGTGCTCGAGGCCTTGGGCTTCGGGCCGTCGCCTTTTTTCAGAACCTCATATTGCAGGCCGCTGGCGGTGGTGGTGACCTCCTTCCGTTTGCCGTTGGTGGCGAGGAATTCCGTCCCGGCCTTGGCGTTTTCCGCGCCTTCATTGGCCGAGCGTTCTTCCTCGCGGGCGGACATTTCTTTTTGGAATTTCTCCAAGGCGGCCGCCGCCTCTTCTTCGCTGAGGCGGGACGGTTTGCCGGCCAGCGCTTCGGAGATGCCCGCGACCAAGGCCTCGAGATCGACCTTCAACCCGTCCTGCTTCATGCGGGAACCGATGTTGGAGCCGAACAGATAGCTGATTTTCTTTTCGTCGGTATCCAACGAGGGAGTGGCGGTTTTTTCTTGAGCGGGCGACATGGTGATGGCGGCGCACGAAAGAACCGCAACGGTCATGAATTTCATTGAGCAGCGGTAATGCTGGAACAATTGTCGTCAACGTGAATTCCTTCCGACCCTTCCCCTTGACCACCTAGGGATTTTGCCGGTTGCGCATTGGCGGGGCGTCTTCATAATCACTGCCCTTCCGGCCGTAAAGGCGGCCGGTTCACCAGCACTTTTCAAATCATCATGGGACAACAACTTCGCGTGCGCGCCAAGCGCCAACGCCGCCTCACCTATCGCAAACGCCTCAAGGAAACCGCCTTCACCCGCAAGGTGACGCAGGGCGCCAGCCGGTCGTCCTCCGCCGCCTCCACGGCGGAGGAGGCTCCGAAAAAAGCCGTGCGCAAAGCGGCGCCGAAAAAGCCTTCGACGGCCAAAAAGAAAGCTGCGCCTGCCGAGACCGGCGAGGCTCCGGCCGCGGAATAACCGCCGCATCCGGCGTCAGCCGAGCAAGGAGAAGGGTGGGGATTGACGAAACCTCCACGGTCCTTGGCGGACCGCGGGCTATCGGAGGTTTCGTCATGCAGGGAAACCGCCGCGGCCGCGCAAAGTTGCGGTGATCTTGCGGTCGTGCTTCTTTCCATGTTCGACGGCATTGACTCCCAGTCCTCATCCACCGAAGAATCGGAGGGGCGCACCGGCCCATGAACCCTGCATATCCGGCTCCATGACTTTCTCCGAGAGCCTTGCTTATCTTGCCTTTCTTGTCCAGGTCGCGGCCAATGTCGCGGTCGCTTTCGTCGTCTTTCCGATGTGGCGGCAGCGCCGTCTCCACTTCTTTCTCATTCTCGGCTTTTCCGCGCTGCTCGGCGTATTTACCACGGTCGTCAATTGGATTTGGGGGGAGCGGCCCATGCTGGAGGCAGACTATTACCGGTTTTGGTGCGCCATGCAGATACTCAGCATCGTTGACCTGGCCTGCTACGCCGTCGGCATCGCGCTCATGGTGCGTCGCTTTCGGTCTCGGCCGGCCGTTTCTTCCACGCCTCCATCGCCCTGAAGAAGTCGGCTCGACCGATGAGGTAAAGGCACGGTGTCGGCGAGGATCCAAGAGGAGGAGGAGCCCGGGCCCTCGAGGGAGCCCTTCACACCGGCCGCGTGGCGAGTTCTTGCAACCGTTCCTTCAAGGCCGCGATGCCCGGTTCGCCGAGGGTGGAGGAGGGAATGATTTCCTGGCGGCGGAAGCGCTGCCGCAGCGTCTTGAGTTTGTCCGCCGCCTCGTCGAGATCGAGCTTGTTGGCGACGATGAGCCAGGGGCGGGCGGCGAGTTCTTCGGAGTAAAGGGAAATCTCGGTGCGCAGCGCGGCGAGATCGTCCCACGGCTCGCGGCCTTCGCTGCCCGCGGTATCGACCACGAAGAGCAGCACCCGGCAGCGCATGATGTGGCGGAGGAATTCGTGGCCGAGGCCGCGGTTGTCATGCGCGCCTTCGATGAGGCCCGGAATGTCGGCCACCGTGGCGCGGAGAAAGCCGGGGTATTCGACGACCCCCACCAGCGGCTGGAGCGTGGTGAAGGGATACGACGCGATCTTCGGCTTCGCGGCGCTCAACGCGGCGACGAGGCTGGATTTGCCCGCGTTGGGAAAGCCGACCATGCCCGCATCGGCGATCTGGCGCAGTTCGAGGTAAAACCACCCTTCCTCGCCCGGCTGGCCCGGCGTGGCCTGATCGGGCGCGCGGTTGATGGCGGTCTTGAAGCGTTCGTTGCCATAGCCACCCTTGCCGCCTTTGCAGAGGATGAATTCCTCGTCGTCGCCGAGGAGGTCCGCCACCAACTCACCGCGCCCGCCGCCCTCGGCCTGGCCATAGACGAGCGTGCCGGCGGGGACCTTGACGGTGAGCGACCGCCCGTTGCGGCCGGTCATGTTGCGGCGGCCACCGGGCTGGCCGGGCTGGGCGTGCGCCTTGGGATTGAAGAACAAGTCTTTGAGCGAGGCCGTGTGATGATCGACCCGGAGGATCACATCGCCCCCCTTGCCGCCATCGCCGCCATCCGGCCCGCCCTTGGGCACGAATTTGCGGCGGATCCAGTGCACGATCCCATCGCCGCCGTCGCCGGCCTTGGCATGGATTTTCAGATTATCGACAAACATGA
>CAZQUC010000484.1:1760-3352 GCA_964596095.1 uncultured Enterobacteriaceae bacterium | reverse complement strand
GCGACGAAGTCTTCCTTCGTCATCACGCGCTCTTCCTCGCCGAGTTTGAGACCGAGTTTCTGGTTGATCTTGTAACGGCCGACGCGGGTCAGGTCGTAGCGCTTGGGATCGAAGAACAGGCGCTTGAGCAGGCCACGCGCATTGGGCACCGTCGGCGGGTCGCCGGGGCGCAGCTTGCGATAGATGTCCTTGAGCGCTTCCTCCTCGTCCTTCGCGGGATCCTTTTTCAGCGATTTGAGAAGCGTGTCGTCCTGGTCTCGAATATCGACGACCGGGATGGTTTTCACGCCCAGCTCCTGCAACTGCCGGACCACGCCGACGGTCAGCGGCTCGTAAGCGCGCGCGAGGATGATTTCGCCGTCGAGAATGTCGCGGACCGGCAGTTTGGTCGCGAGCGCTTCCTCGTCCGGGTTTTTGGTGACCCGGAAGTCTTCGACGCGGTAAAATTCGCGCAGGATGTCCTCGTCCGTGGCATAACCGATGGTGCGCAGGAAGGTGGTGGCGAGGAACTTGCGGCGGCGGCGGCGGCGGTCGAGATAGACGTAGAGCAGGTCGTTGGTGTCGAATTGAACTTCCAACCAGGACCCGCGGTCGGGGATGAGACGGAAGCTGAACAGGCGCTTGCCGTTGAGGTGGAAGGATTCCTCGAAACAGATGCCCGGCGAGCGGTGGAGCTGGCTGACGACCACCCGCTCCGCGCCATTGATGACGAAGGTGCCGCGCTCGGTCATAAGCGGCAGTTCGCCCATATAGACACGCTCTTCTTTTTTGCCCGTCTCGTCGGTGAGCGAGAAGGTGACGTAAAGCGGCGCGGAAAACGTTTCGCCGTCGCGCTGCGCCTGGTAAGAGGTCAGCTTCGGTTCGCCGATTTCATAGTGGGAGAAGTCCAGCACGCATTTTTCATCGTAGCTGGAGATGGGAAACACTTCCTTGAACACAGCCTGCAGGCCGGTGACCACCCGTTTCGAGGGCGGCACGTCTTGCTGGAGGAATTCCGCGTAGGATTCGATCTGAACTTCGATCAGATTCGGGGGCTCAACGATTTCCTGGATTTTACCAAACGAGATGCGGTCGGACATAAATGATGGCGGCGGGTGCGGATGGATGGAAGTTTGGAGACGAGAATGGACGGGGAAATTTTCGGGAAACGGCTCCGGAGACTAGGTCCGGCGGTGGCAGCGGAATAATTTCAAGCGACGGAGGAAAATTCGGGCAAGAACCCGGTCTGAAAAAAAATGGCAAAAAAGGGAAAAAATTTCCCAAAATCCCGTTGCAGGCGTGGAATGCTCAACGCCCGAAGGGGCGGAGTGACAGCCGAAGCAATAATCTTTCCCTCCGCGAAATCAGCCGAAGGGGCTGATTTTCAACTGCAACACACGATTGGTGGCGGACAGGGACAAAACGAGGCGGCATGGAACGTGGCACAATAGCGGAAAAACCCGTTTGTCAAATAGACGACGAAAGCCGGTTTCGCTGGCAGACGATCTCGTGTCTCCAAGCGATTCCGGCTGTCTATGTGGTTTGACGCGCCTAAAATGCCCTTCCGCGCCGGGCTTGTCCAGCGGAAAGATTCGGGTTGGTTCAGGATTTTC
>CAZQUC010000484.1:0-1660 GCA_964596095.1 uncultured Enterobacteriaceae bacterium | reverse complement strand
GCCCTTCCGCGCCGGGCTTGTCCAGCGGAAAGATTCGGGTTGGTTCAGGATTTTCGGAAGCGAAAAAATATGTGAAAATACTTGCAGCGTGATCCGTTTGGATATATTTGTAGAATCAAATGGAAACTGAAGACTCAGAACCGAAAAACCGACCTTCCGTCTTTTATGTCGGCGAAGAACCGGTGCATTACCGGGTCACCCGACGCGCGCCAGCGCCGGTGAAATATCCGGAAAGCGGCGTGGTGCGTTACAGCATCCACGGGGCCGGAGGGGAAACGGCGGTGACGGCTTTGGCCGCGCCGCAGATTATCCAATCGCTGAAAGACGGGTTGCCGGTCGAAGAACTCGACACGCTGCGCGAAGGGCTGGATTTGCCGATGGACAAGCTCGCCCCGTTGCTGGGCTTGTCCAAAGCCACCCTGCACCGGCGCAAGCTGGCCGGGCGGCTGGATACGGCCGAATCCGACCGCGTGGTGCGCTTCGCCCGCCTGCTGGGCCGTGCCGCCGACGTCATGGAATCCCTCGAAAACGGCCGGCGCTGGCTCGCTTCTCCGCAGCGGGGGTTGGGCGGCGCCACCCCCCTCGAATATGCCGAAACCGAGGTGGGTGCCCGCGAAGTGGAAGACCTGCTCGGTCGCATCGAATATAGCGTCTATACATGAAGCGGCGGGCCTGGCGCATCGTGAAGACCAAGCGCGCCGCCACCGCCTTCAGTGGTGAGGGCGCGGCGCGCATGGGGGGCCGGTGGAATTCGCGCGGCACGTGGGTGGTCTATGCCAGCGAGTCCCGCGCGCTCGCGGCGCTGGAAACCCTCGTGCATCTCAATCCGCCGCTTTTGTTCCACTTTGTGGCCTTTGCCATCGACTTCGACGACGCCTTGGTGGAGACACTGGTGCGCGAGGCATTGCCGTCCGACTGGACCGGTGAGCCGCCGCCTCCCACCACCCAGGTGCTCGGCGATCTCTGGGTGAAACAGGCGCGCTCCGCCGTCCTGGCCGTGCCCAGCGCCATCATTCCCGGCGAGCCGAACTACCTACTCAACCCCGCGCATCCCGATTTTACGCAGATCACCGTTGGTCCGCCCGAGCCGTTTGTGTTCGATCCGCGCCTGCTGACGTGAGCCGGAAAGATCCGCGCGACGCCATTTCACTCCTTCCAATGTCGCGGGAGTGGCGGGAAGGAACGATTGGCGGCATCATGACCGTTGGTTGGATTCATCGATCTGGTGGGCACGTTTCATAAAAATCCCCCATCCCGATCCTGCAGAACTGGCAAAAGCCCCAGCTTCCCGAAGAGCCGAATTCTTAATACAGCGAGGTATGTCTATATGAGCAAACGCTACTCCTCGGATGAGCGGGACTCCAATAGTTCGCGCACCATGTATGCCAACACCCGAGACGAACGATGATGCAGTGCGGTGTGGTTCCTCGCCGCGCGACCCATCTCCTCCAGCCTCCGCCTACTGGTCAGAGCGGCTTTCAGCACGTCATACATGTCCGCGGACTCATGCCGGTAGTAGAGCGCGCTTTCGCCGTGGAAGAAAGGATGGGATTGATGGATTGGTGGTGTCTTGAGCATAGGCACGCAGCCCAGAGCGGCCGCTTCATACGTGCGGTAGCAGTCGAAGCCGAAGCCCTCCGGGCTCCAGCACAGCCGGGAA
>CAZQUC010000483.1:0-3356 GCA_964596095.1 uncultured Enterobacteriaceae bacterium | reverse complement strand
AGCGGAGGCCAGCCTCCGCACTCCAGAGGCGGCAGATCCTCCGAAACGCCAACGGGGCTGTGGCCTCCAGCCCAGGGTAGGCGCTCCGGCGTCGCGCCCACCCTGGGCTTGGAGACGGAATCCCTTCGGGATTCACTGCCGTGTTCACTTCGCCCTTCTTCTGCGCCGGCCTGTCGCGGCGACACACATACAAGGATCGGGGAAGAATAACTCAACAGGCGCTCAGGACCGGCGCAACGCGGCGAGGAGATTGTCGTATTCCTCCTCGACCATGGCGGGGGTGAGCACGGTCTCGGCGAGCTCCTGCCGCGTGAGGTCGCGCAACCGCCGGCGCCAGCGCAGCAATTGCACGGACACATAATTCGCGGTGAGGCCGGTGGCTTCGGCGATGGCTTCGCATTCGCCGCGGACCGGCTCGGAGGAAAAAAAGGCGCGCAGCCGGCCGAAGAGCGCGGTCTTGCCGCTGGAGGAAGCCTCGGCCGCGAGCCGGCGCAGGGCGCGGTCGAGCACCCGCAGCGCCCACAGCCGATCGAAGGCCTGATCGGGTGTTTCCTCGGCCGAGGCGATGCGGGCCGCCAGGGCTTCGCCTTCTTTCCAATCCAGCGAGAGCACCGGCACGCCGCCGCCGCGTTTTTGCGCGTGCCGGCGGCGGAATTGGTCGGTGAGGAAATTCCGCGCCGAGGCCAGCAGGAAGCTGCGGAATTTGCCCTCCTCCGGTTTGAGATCGGCCAGCCAGTCCCGTTGGAGCAGGCGGCAGAAGAATTCCTGGGTCAAATCCTGCGCCTCGATCGGGGGATGTCCTTGCTGCCGGATCCAGGCATAGAGCGGCGGCCAGTAGGCCTGGGCCAGACCTTCCAGCGCGGAGCGGCGACGTTCGCTCGACCCGTGCGCGGCCTCCAACACCAGGGTCCACTGCGTGGTGGCGAACGCCGTCTTGCCCGGCCTCTCCCATCCGTGATCCGGTTCGCTCATCGCGGATGATTGTTCACGCCCGGAGCGCGGCTGGCAAGGGGAAGATTTTTTGTTTAGAATTGATTATCAAGTATTTTCATCGTAAATGATGAGTTATGCAAAACCTGGCCGCCCCGGAATCGCCCGCCGGAGGGGACGGTTTTCCCGCTTGCATCGCGCCGGACGCGCCGCATGGGCGGAGCCATGCGTGTGATCATCATCGGAGCCGGCGGGCGTGTCGGCGGGGCGTTGGCGCGGCATTTCCGCCTGCGCGGCCACGAGGTGGTGGTGTTCGACCGCAAGGCGCTGGACCTTTCGCGTCCGGAAATCATCGACGATCGCCTGGAGCCGCTCGCGTTCGACGCCGTGCTGCTCCCGGCCGCGCTCACTTCGCTGGATTACGCGGAGGCGCATCCGGAGGAAGCGCACGCCGTCAATGCGCGCGGCCCCGCGCGGGTGGCGGCGTGGTGCGCGCGGCGGCGGGCGCGGCTCGTGCATTTCAGCACCGACTATGTCTATGATGGCACGCGGCCGGGCTGGCGGCGCGAGGACGAAACGCCCGCCCCGGCCAACGTGTATGCCCGCACCAAAGCCGAAGGCGACACGCTGGTGCTGGACCGCACGGCCGGCCGGGCGCTCGTCGCGCGGGTCAGTTGGGTCTTCGGACCCGACCGCCCGGCGTTTCCCGATCAATTGCTCGCCCAGGCCCGCGCGGCGGACGACGTGACCGCCATCGCCGATAAATTTTCCTGCCCAACATCGAGCGCCGATCTCTGCGCGTGGCTGGAGCCGTTCGTGACCGGCGACCTGCGCGATGTCGGCGGCGTGGTCAATTTTTGTAACCGAGGCCTGGTGTCCTGGCACACCTATGGCCAGACCACGCTCGACCTCGCCGCGCGGCTGGGCGTGCCGTTGCGCGCGCGCGCGGTGCGGCCGTTGCAGCTCGCGGAGATGACCGCCTTCCATGCCATCCGCCCGGTGCATACCGCGATGAGTCTGGACAAACTCACCGCGCTGACCGGTCACCGCCCGCGCCCTTGGGAAGAGGCGCTGCACGATTACCTCGCCGCCTACCACGCGCCGCGCTGAGCCGGCCAAACCGGTTGCGCCCTCCACCGGACGCGCTACGTAAGACGGCTATGGAGAACACACGTCCGCAGACCTTCGAGGCCAACCTGTCCGCTTACGACACCGTGTCGCTCAAGGAGCGGCTCGGCGGGCTGCGGAGGTATCTTTGACGTCCCGCGACGCGAACGGGAACTCAGTGAACTGGAAGGCGTAATGGCGAATCCTGATTTCTGGAACAATCAGGAGAAAGCCAAAAAGATCATCGACGCCGCCAACGAGCACAAAGGTAAGCTCGAGCCGCTGCGCGCCTTGGAGTCGCGCTTGGCCGACTTCGAGGTGCTGCTGGAAATCGCGGCCGAGGAGGCCGACGACGCCACGCTGGCCGAACTCCGGCGCGAATATCCCGCCTTGGAGAAAGATCTCGACAGCTTCGAGATCCGCATCCTCATGGCCGGCGGGCAGGACGGCCACAATTGCTTTCTCACCATCCATGCCGGGGCGGGCGGCGCCGAAGCCTGCGACTGGGCCGACATGCTCTACCGTATGTATGTCCGCTGGGCCGAACGCGAGGGGTTCACCGTGGAGGTCTTCGACATTCAGGAAGAAGACATCGGCCTGCGCTCGGTCACGCTGCGCATCGTCGGTCCCTACGCCTTCGGCTACCTCAACAACGAGCGCGGCGTGCATCGGCTGGTGCGCATCTCGCCCTTCGATGCCGCGAAGAAACGCCACACGTCGTTCGCCAGCGTCGATGTCACACCCGAGGTGGATGACACCATCAACATCGAGATCAACGAAGCCGACGTCGAGTTGGAAACCTTCCGCTCCGGCGGCAAGGGCGGGCAGAACGTCAACAAGGTGGAGACCGCCGTGCGCCTGCGCCACCAGCCCAGCGGCGTCATCGTCGCCTGCCAGAGCGAGCGCACCCAGGGCCGCAACCGCGAGCTGGCCATGAAGATGCTCAAGGCCAAGCTCTACACCATCGAAGAGGACAAGCAGAAGTCCGAGATCGAGCGCCAATACGGCGAGAAGGGCGACATTTCCTGGGGCAACCAGATCCGCTCCTACGTCTTCCAGCCCTACCAGATGGTGAAGGACCACCGCACCGGCTTCGTCAACAACAACATCACCGCCGTCATGGATGGCGATATCTTCGGCTTCATCGAAGCCAAGCTCCGCGGCCGCACCGCGGAGAGTGGCGACGACTTGCCGGAGTAAGCTTTGTGAGAGGCAGCCGGCCTGCTTCCTCCGCGCCTCCGGCACTGGCGCCGCCGGACGGTTTGGGGAAACCCGCCGGCCCGCGGTCGCTTTCGAAAAACAGTCCCGGTATCATGCCG
>CAZQUC010000482.1:0-3367 GCA_964596095.1 uncultured Enterobacteriaceae bacterium | reverse complement strand
ACACGGACTTCGCCAAAAAGAGCTTCCGCTTGGCGTTCCGCGGCCGTTACGGCGACGGCAAATTGAACGGGAAACTGTTCGAGGACCGGCGCGACGGCTGGCGTCCGGTGGAGTCGTTCGATGGCATCGAGCTGCGCAACGGCTCGCATGACATGGTCATGCGCGGCTTCTATCTCTCCAATCCCTTTTGCGATGACATCCTCGGCGAAATGGGGCATCTCCAGCCGCACGGCCGCATGGCGCATCTCTATTTCAATGGAGTGTATCATGGCCTGTATCATCTGCGCGAGCGGTGGAATGCCGCGATGCTGGCAGGTTACCTCGGCGGCCGGAAGGAGGATTACGAAGCCATCAACGGCAATCTCAACGTCGGCGGCTGGGCCGAGCCCGGCACGCCCTATGACGGCGACGGCACGGCCTGGGAGCGGGTCAAGAGCCTGCGCTCGCAGTTCGGCGAAGTGGCGCAATACGTCGATGTGGACAACTACCTCGACTACATGATCATGTGGATGTTCGGCAATGCCGAGGACGAATACCGCACGGTCGGCCCGGTGCGCGAGGATGGCGGTAGCGGGTTCAAATTCATGCTCAACGACGCCGACGGCTGGCTTTCGGTGGATAGCAGCAACCGGGTCGCGGCCTGGGATGGCAACAGCAACAACACCGGACGCGCCGGCGGCATCCCCGGGCGCGGGCCGGGTGACGGGCCAGCCAGCCTGCTCTCGGCGTGGCTGGCGTCCGGCGGGCCGGAATTCAAGATCAAGCTCGCCGACCACATCCAGCGTCATCTCGGGCCGGGCGGGGCGTTGAGTCCGGAGCGCAACGCGGCGCGGCTCACCGCGATGGCGGCGGCGTTCGAGCGGCCGTTCCTGGCCGAAGCCGCGCGCTGGAATTACCGCACGCCCGTCAGTTGGGCCGCCGCGCGTGATGTGTGTCTCAACCAGTGGATGCCCGGGCGCACCAACACGATGCTGGGGCAATTTCGCAGCGCGGGGCTGTATCCCACGGTCGCCGCGCCGGTGTTGATGCCGCCCTTCGGCGCGTTGCCGGAAAGCGGGGAAGTGACCGCGACCGCGCCCAGCGCGAACACGATATTGCATTACACCACCGACGGCAGCGACCCGCGCTTGGTGGGCGGCGCGATCGCTCCCACCGCGCAAGCTCTCGCTTCTGGCGGGAAAATCATCCTCACCCGCAACACGCGGCTGCGCGTCCGTGCCCGCTCGATGGCGGGCGTGTGGTCGGCCATGACGGAAGCGTTCTACACGCCGGCCGGCGGGGCCGCGCTGCCCGCCGGTTCCGTGGTCGTCAGCGAGCTGCACTACCACCCCGCGCCCGGCGAGAGCGAATTCATCGAACTGCTGAACGTGTCCGACCAGCCGGTGAACCTGCGCGGCGCGTCTTTCGCCTCCGGGATCACTTACAACTTCACGATCTGGCGCGACGTGCTGCTCGATCCGGGCGCGCGGCTCGTGCTGGTGGAGAGCGATTTCGCCTTCCGCGGCCGGCATGGATGGAGCAAAAAGCCGGCGGGTGTTTTCACCGGCAGCCTCAGCAACGAGGGCGAGCGGCTGCGGCTGCGCGCGGCCGACGGCGCCACGGTCTTCGATTTCACGTGGTCCCCGGCGTGGTCGCCCGCCACCGCTGGCGGCGGCTCGTCGTTGACGTTGATGTCTCCACGCGCCGGCGTGGCGCTTTCCCAAGCTGCCGCCTGGCGACCCAGCCTGGCCGCGCACGGCACGCCGTTGGAAGGGGAGGGGACCGCCTTCACCGGCACGGATCCGGACGGCGATGACAACCACGACGGCCTCACCAATTTCGCCCACCACGCGCTCGCTGGCGCCGGCCCGCTCCGCCCGCCGGCCATCGTGTGGACCGCTCAGGGATCACGTTTGATGCTCACACGGAATGCCGCCGCCACCGATGCGCAGATCGTCATCGAAACGTCATCCGATCTGGCCGGCTGGCAGCCATGGACCGATGGCCTCCGCCTCGACCAAACGCTGGCCGACGGCCTCTTGACCGAGACGTGGACCTTGCCGTGGCCTGCCGCCGCTCCCGGCGGTTATGCGCGGCTGCGGATTACCCCATACTGATCCTCATCAGAGCAAGCGGGAACCACGGATACGCGAAGTGGGCTACTTTTCCGCGAGGGCCACAAACTCGTCGGAGGTCAGGCTGCGTCAGACTTCTGCGGCTGTCATTGCCGCCACAGGAGCGTCAGCGTGGTGTCGTGACCGGGCTGGCTTTCCGCCTACGGCGCGGTGTGGGTGACTTTGAGGCGGATGATCCGCGTGGGAGCACCGGCCGTCACCGGCAGGCGGGCGGAGACGGCTTCGAAGCCCTCGGTCGTGGCGGGACCGGTGGATTCGAGCGTCACGGCGTCCGGCGGGAGCGGCTGCCAGAGGAAATCGCCGGCGGCGGGGGTCACCAGCTCCTCCAGCGTGTAGGCATACGGGCCTCGCCGATAGGCGCCATCGGGCTGGGTCGTGCCGCCGCTCAGCCGCTGGAAGTGAAAGGCCACCTCCAGCGGGGTGGACGGATCCCGGATCAATGAGGGCGCGGCTTCCGGCTCCGCCCGGTGCGGATCGCTGCCGAAGGCCTGCTCCAGCAGGTTGGGCACGCCGTCTCCTTCCGGATCGGCCTCCGGGCCAGCCACGGCGGGATTCGCGGCTTCCTCCGCCGTGAAATAATGCGCCACCCACGCCGCTTGATGCGCCAGCACCGTCCAGACAAAAGTCGCGGGAGGCCCCGGCTCGCCGTCCGCGTTCACCCACCACACCCGCACGGTGATTTGGTCGCCCGGCGTCATCTCCCCGCCGGGCAGGCGGAGGGCCAGCTCGGCGGTGGCCGCCGCCGGAGCCACTTCCAGCGGCGCGCCCGCCTGGCGCTGGGAGAAGTCATCCCCCTTCCACCATTCCCATTCCAGGCGGGCCAGGGTGGTGGTGGACTCCGTGGTTTTGAGGAACACGGCCGTGGCCGGAGCGCCCCAGGCTCCCCGGCTATCCTGATAACGGACGGAGACCGTATGCACGCCGTCCGGCAAGGAATTCGACGAGGCCGCCGGGAGGGTGAACGAGCGCATGTCTGCGGCCTCAACGGGAAGATCGATGGCGACGCCCTGGCCCGGGCCGGGATCGGCGCCGAAGAAATACTCCAGCTTGGTCAGCGTGGCGGGCACGAATTCATCTACGCCCAGTTTGAGAAACTGGGTGGTGGCGGGCGCGCCCCATTGCCCCTCCGCATCGCGCCAGCGCACGGAGACGGTATGCACGCCCGGTGACAGTCCCGCCGTCGCGCTGGTCGGCAAGGTGAGCGTGGTCGGGGTCGTGGCCTCTGGCGGCGCGGGAAGGGGAGTGCCCTGGCC
>CAZQUC010000481.1:0-3382 GCA_964596095.1 uncultured Enterobacteriaceae bacterium | reverse complement strand
CAAAAATGAGCACGGTTGGCGCAATCTGGCGAAACCGGACGAAGAGTTTGGCCAAGGCGCGACTTTTGTCACACAAGACGAAGCCGCGGGCGGCGGGCTGTGCTTTCCAGAAACGGAAAACTGGCAGCTCGAACCGGCACAGTTCGGCTCGTTGATCGCGGCGTCCGGGCGCAAGCCGTGGACGTTGGCGGTCGCGTTGCGCTGGGAAGGCGGCGACGGCGCGCTGCTGTCGAGCATGAACTACCGGACGCCGGAATCCTCCACCAGCCACGCCGACGGCATCGAGGTGCGGATCACCGCGGAGGGAAAAATCGAACTGCGCGCCTCCGCGAAATGGCCGGTGTATGCCCTCCAGGTGCGCTCGGTGGAAGCGCTCGCGCCCGGCGGCTGGCATGATGTGGCGGTGGTCAGCCGCGGCGAGGGCGAAGCGGCGGGCTACAGTCTTGTGCTCGACGGCCGCGAGTGCGAGGTCGAGGTGCTCCACGATGGCCTGAGCGGCGGCCCCGGCGCGAAGCCGCTCACCGTGGGCACGACCTCGGAGAAAACGCCCGCGGCCTTTCGCGGCGCGATCGCAGGCCTGACGGTCGATGACAAGGCATGGAGCGCGGACGAGTTGGCTGCCGCCGCGGATGCGGCCTTCCTGCAACGCTTCGCCCGCCGGCCGACGAGCGAGCCGCCGACTCCAGCCGAGGCGACCCGCCTTGCGGCCATCGCCCGCGCCGTGCATCCCGCCACGAAAGAACTGGCGCGCCACGTCCGCGCCTTGCACGCTGAGCGCCTCGCGTTGCAACGGCAGTTTCCCACCACGATGGTCATGGTCGAGCGGACCGAGCCGCGCCCGACCTATGTGCTGAACCGCGGCGCTTACGACGCGCCCGGCGAGGCCGTCACCGCCGGCGTGCCCGAGTCGCTGCTCGGCGCCTGGCCGGAGGGCGCGCCGCGCAACCGCCTCGGCCTCGCCCGCTGGCTGACCAAGCCGGATCACCCGTTGACCGCGCGCGTGGTCGTTAATCGCTTCTGGCAGGAGTTTTTCGGCACGGGGCTGGTCAAGACGTCGGAAGACTTCGGCTTTCAAGGCGAATATCCGCCGCATCCCGAGTTGCTCGATACCTTGGCGCGCGAGTTCATCGACGGCGGGTGGAGCGTGAAGCAACTGCTGCGCTCGTTCGTGCTCTCGTCCACCTACCGACAAACGTCCGCGACGATACCCGAACGCCACGCCGCCGACCCGGAAAACCGCTGGTTGGCCCGCGGCCCGCGGGTGCGCTTGCCGGCGGAAATGATCCGCGACCAGGCGCTCTTCGCGGCCGGTTTGCTGCACGAGCGCGTGGGTGGGCCGAGCGTCTTCCCGGACCAACCGGAGGATTTGTATAAAGGCGTGGTCGTCGATGCGCCGTATCCCGGCACCAAGTGGACGACGAGCGAGGGCGCCGACCGCCACCGCCGCAGCCTTTACACGTTTTGGAAACGCACCGTGCCGCATCCGGTGTTGACCGTGTTCGACACGCCCGACCGCGAATTCGGCTGCACCCGCCGCACCCGCACCAACACGCCGCTCCAGGCGCTCGCGCTCATGAACGAGCCCGCCCTGCTGCGCGCCGCCGGGCATCTCGGCCAACGGTTGCAACGCGAAGGCGGCGCCACCGACGACGCGCGCCTCCAACTCGGCTTCCGCTGGGTCACCGGCCGCGCCCCCACTCCCGTCGAAACCGACGCGCTCACCCGCCTGCTGAAAGAATGGCGCGCCTCCTTCCGCGACGATCCCACCGGCGCGAAGGCCCTCCGCCATAGCAGCGGCCTCGCCGATGACAAGATCTCCGCGAATGATGACCTCGCCGAATCCGCCACCTGGATCGCCTTCGCCAGCACGCTGCTCAATCTCGACGAAACCATCACCAAGAACTAACGCCCGCCTGCGCTTCGGGCTGAATTCTGAAAACTGAAAACTGAAAACTTTTTCCCCCATGGACTGCCACCGTTACCAACCGCTCTTTTCCCGCCGGGATTTCCTCAGCCGCACCGGCCTCGGGCTTGGGGCCGTCGCGTTGGCGGAATTGCTCGGTCCGGGCAAGGCCGCCGCGGCCACGCCCGGCCTGCCGGACCTGCCGCATTTCGCGCCCAAGGCCAAGCGCGTCATTTACCTGTTTCAATCCGGCGGGCCGCCGCATTTGGAGTTGTTCGATCCCAAGCCCACACTCGACAAACGATTCAATGAGGACCTGCCCGACTCCGTGCGCGGCAACCAGCGGATCACCGGCATGGTCACCGCGCAGGCGCGACTGGCGTTGCAACCCAGCCGTTACGGTTTCAGCCAGTGCGGGCAGAGCGGCCAGTGGCTCGGCGATTTGCTGCCGCACACGCAAAAGATCGCCGACGACCTGTGCGTGATCCGCTCGCTGCACACGGAGGCGATCAATCACGATCCCGCCATCACGTTCCTGCAAACCGGCAGCCAGCAACCGGGCCGGCCGAGCTTCGGCGCGTGGCTCGATTACGGCCTCGGCAGCGCCAATGACAATCTCCCCAGCTACATGGTGCTCTGCTCCGTGCCTAGCCAGGGCACGCCCGATCAGGGATTGCTGGCGCGGCTGTGGGGCGCGGGCTTTTTGCCGAGCCGCCATCAGGGCGTGCAATTGCGCGGCGGCAGCGATCCCGTGTTGTATCTCGGCGACGCGCCGGGCTTCACGCGCGAGCGCCGCCGGCTCATGCTCGACGGGCTGGCGGAATTGAACGGCCTGCATCATCAGGCCACCGGCGATCCCGAGATCGAAACCCGCATCAGCCAATACGAAATGGCTTACCGGATGCAGGCTTCCGTGCCCGATCTGGTCGATCTGTCCCACGAGCCGGACTCGACGTGGGAACTCTACGGGGAAGCCGCGAAGCAACCCGGCACCTTCGCGCGCCATTGCCTGCTCGCCCGCCGCATGGCCGAGCGCGGCGTGCGGTTCATCCAGCTTTACCATCGCGGCTGGGACGTGCATGGCGACCTCACCAAGCGCGTGCCCGTGCTCTGCGGCGATGTCGATCAAGCCTCGGCGGCGCTCGTCACCGATCTCAAGCAACGCGGGTTGCTCGACGAAACGCTCGTCATTTTCGGCGGCGAATTCGGCCGCACGCCCTACGCGCAGGGCGGCGCCAACCGAGAGAATTACGGTCGCGATCATCATGGCCGCGCGTTTTCGCTGTGGGTCGCCGGCGGCGGCGTCAAGCCCGGCCTCGCCTATGGCGAAACCGACGACTTCGGGTTCAACATCGTGCGCGATCCCGTCCATGTGCATGATTTCCACGCCACGCTGCTCCACGCCCTCGGCATCGACCACGAACGGCTGACCTACCGCTTCCAAGGCCGCCAATTCCGCCTCACCGACGTGCATGGCAA
>CAZQUC010000480.1:0-3389 GCA_964596095.1 uncultured Enterobacteriaceae bacterium | reverse complement strand
CCGGTTGGCTCGCCGGAATCGGCACGCCTGTCGCGGTGGCCGCCGCCCGCTGGGGCGCGCGGCCGATGGCGGCGGCGGGCGTGGCGGCGCTCGCGTGCCTGCTCGGCGGGTTTTGGTGGAGCCGATCCCATACCGGCGTTCCCTCCGAGAATACCGTCGTGGCTCTTCGCGAATCTCTCCCGCCCGTGACGGGCGCGGGCGGCACGTCTCCCGCCGCGGCAGTGAGCGGGGAACTCCGCTTCGATTTGTTTTTCCTGCCGAAGTCCTCCCTCGCCGTCCGCTTGCTGCGCTTCCGGCCCGGCGTGGACGACGCGACGTTGTATCAGGAACTCGGAGCGCCCGAGGCCTCTGGAGGCGTGAGCTTCACCGTGCCGCTGCACAGGGGCAGAAAAAGCCGCTTCGCGGAAGCGATGGAATATAAATACGCCACGGAATTCAAGCCTGAGGAAGACGACCTGCCCGAGCCCACCACTTACGAAACGCGTGAGGTTGGCACCGTGGCCGAAGTCGAGGTCACACAAGAAGACGAGGTGTTGCGGACCACCTTCACGGTCGAGCACCATCGGGCGTCGCCCTCGACCGTCTCCTGGCCGATCTCCAGCCAACCGGGCGATGACCGGGCTGTGGGGCTTCCGCAGTTTCATCCGCTCCTGCTCGTCAGCGCGTGTCAGACGCCGCCCGGCGAACCCGTGCTGGCCGCCACGTCGCTGCTGTCCGCGCCTGGCGGCGGGGATTTCTCCGCGCCGCCCACCTACGCCTTGCTCTTCCTCACGTTCCAACCCGCCGCATCCCGATGAAATCATTCCACAAACTTCCGTGGTTCGGAGCTTCCGTCTTCGCTTGTTGGATAGGCCTCTCGGCGCTCTCCGCGCAATCGGAGCCTTTCGATGGCACGGAAACCGCCCAATGGGAAAAAAACAACCTCTCCATCCGCGCGGTGACTTTCCAGGTTCCTTCCGCCACGGCCCTGCTCACGCTGGATGCCTCCATCCATGACGACGCGGAGTTGTTCAACCAGTTGACCGACATGGTCGAAGCCGGCACGGCGGAGATCGTGGGCGATCAAAGTCTGGCGATCCGTTCCGGTCAGCGGACCAAAGTGGAAGCCGTTTCGGAACTGATCTATCCGACGGAATGGCAGCCATTCCCGGAAACACGGCTGCTGCCGCCGACCGCTCTTGAAACCCGCCAAGTGGGGGACATCCTCGGAACCGAAGCCTTCGCGAGGGCTGATGCGCCGATCATTGACCTCTCCGTGTCGCTAGAATCCGTGCGTTGGAAACGCAACGAACCCGTGCCCATCCTTATCGGGCGCGGGAAAACCTGGGCGGAGGGGCTGATTCTCCAGCCCTTGTTCGTCACCAGGAAAATCATCACCGCGCTCACCTCCATCAAGGGCGCGCCCGTGCTCACCGCCATCATGCCGGCCGGCGACGTGTATGATGGCGGCGTGCCGACGGACCAAGGAGCAAGGCTCATCTTTGTGCTCGCGCAAAAAGCGGGTCGGAGCCTGCCGAAGGCCTACACCGACGCGCCGCGAGCGAAGATGTCATTCCCTCTCAGATTGCACACGTTGGGCTTCCGCATGCCCAGTGAAACCGTCGCGCGCTGGCTGGCGGAACCGGCCGCCAACGAGGCCGCCTGGCTGGACCAAGCGCTGGCGTTGGTTCGCGAAGGACAGGCCGCCTTGATTCACCATGCCGCTTGTCTCACGCGTTCCGGCCAGCGGTGCCGGGTGACCGCAGTCGCTGAACTCATTCACCGGCCGGCTTTTGAGATGACGACCCTAGACACGCGCTATGTGGGCGGTGTGGTGGAGTTCGAGCCGGTCATCGGCGCCGATGGCCACACGCTGGATGTCGCGATCAGCCTGGAGGAAACGGGCCGGCCCCGCCTGGATTCTCTCGCCATGACCGGGCAGGCCGAACATCTCCGGCTGCCGGTGTTTCCGAAAACCCAATGGGTCACCGCGTTGACGGCACCCTTGGGCGCGGTGCGGCTATTGGGAGCGGCGGGCGCTGCGCCGGATGTGGCGGTCGATGGCCGCGCTCCCGGCACCATCGACGTGTATTTCTTGAAAAGCGCCGGGGTATCACGGGATTCGACGACCGTTTCCGAAAACACCGATCCCCAAGCCGCCCGCGTTCTCCGCGTCACGGCCTCGCTGTATTCGCTCAACGCGGACGAAGCGGCGGCGGCACAACTCGCGCTGGAGAATCTGGAAGATCAAGGCCTGGTGGCCCAGGAAATCGCCGCCCGCTGGGAGGAGGGTCATTGCCCCTTGGTCACCCAGGCCGTCCTCACTACGCGCTCGGGCCAGCGCGCGAAAATCGAGTCGGGGACGGATCGCGTGCTGGGCGCGAGCTTCAAGGCCGACAAGGAAAAAAGCTGGGAGCGCCAGCAAGCGCATCCGCGCTGCGCGGGCTTGACCCTGGAAGTGACACCGACCTCCGATGTCGGGGATCGCCACGCCACGCTCACGCTGGAATGCGCTTATGATGCCGCTCCGGCCCGCCTGCCCTCGACCGTTCGCCCGCTCGATCTCGGGAACAAAGCGCTGGAGCCGGGCTTTGATTTCGCCGCCACCGAGTATCTCGAAACCTTCACCCTCACCGAAGAAGAATCCTTCGCCGACGGCGAGACGCGTCTCGTGGCGGTGCAGCCCTCGCGCGCGCCGTTCGGTCCCGAGGCCGGCCGCTGGCACGCGCTGGTGGTGCGGGTGGATTTCAGATGAGAAGAATTTGGAGTGCGGATGGCTTGCCTCCGCTCTGGGGAATGAGGGGCTTGCCCCTCGCGGCTGGACTCATCGGCGCGCTCTCCGAATTCCCGACTCTCACTTTTTTCCGAGCGCTCTTCCCGTCCTCCTCACTGGCAAGCCGGTGAGGAGGAGAGCGGAGGCAAGCCGTCCGCACTCCAAAATCGCGTCCTTTCCGAATGCGCGGGCGGGATATGGTGGCGCGCGCCTCGCCTCACCCCGCCATGAAAACACTGTGCCGACGTTGGTTCCTTTTCCTCTGCCTGCTGGCTCCGCTCGTCGCCGCGGACTGGCCGCCGAATATCGTGCTGATCCTGGCGGATGACTTGGGCGTGATGGATGTCTCGTGCTACGGCGCGCCCGACCGGCCGGAAGCGCCGACGCCGCATCTGGCACGGTTGGCGGCGGCGAGCGCGGTCTTTGACACGGCGTATTGCGCGCAACCGATCTGCTCGGCCTCGCGCGCGGCGCTGCTGACCGGCAAGCATCCGGCGCGTCTGCACCTCACGAACTACCTGCCCGGCCGGCCCGACGCGCCGTCGCAGAAATTGTTGCAGCCTGTCATCGAGGGACAACTGCCGTTGGAGGAGGTGACGCTCGCGGAGGTGCTGCGCACGGCCGGGTATGCCACGGC
>CAZQUC010000479.1:0-3391 GCA_964596095.1 uncultured Enterobacteriaceae bacterium | reverse complement strand
GAGCCGGAGCGGCGCGAACTCCAGTCCCAACGACTGCGCCAGCGTTTGCAGTTGGTTGATTTCACCGGTGGAAAGATACGTCCCCTGCTCGCTGTCGGCATGGCCGAAGCCCGAGAGCGCCTGATGCCAGGCGGTCACATTGGCATCGGCCAAGGCCAGCACGCGCTCACGCGAGCCGAGCACGACGGTCTGCAAATCGAGCGCCGTTTCCAGCCTCCCGAGCGCCGCGCCCAGCGCCGGATCGTAGGCGCGGGTGGGCGCGTCCATCAGCATCAGCCACGGCTCGCCCAGTTCGAACTCCTCCGCATGAGCGCTGCGGGTCGAGCGTCCGCCTCCACTGCTGCTGCCCTGCGCGGCCTCCATGTAACATTTCATAAAACTGGCCGCGCAGAGGATGCCATTGGTCACCGGACCGCCCAGGCACCCGGCGGCGGCGCTGACGCAGGTGAAATAATCGCCGCCCGAGGCAATGCACCGGCCCACGCCCCACCCACAACCCCAGCCGGGAATGAACCCCATGCCACAATCGATCGCGGCATTGGTATAGCAGTCGGTGAGGCAGTCGCTCTGGCCGGCGATGATGGTCACGCCATGAAAGGAGCCACCGCCGCCGCCAATCGGCCCGCCCGGAGGAATCCACCAGCCGCCCGGACCGCCGCCGCAATCACCGATCACCCCACTGACCGCGATGCCTGTCGCTTTGTTGACATCGGTTTCGCAGATATAACTCCATGAAAGCACGCCGGAAAACCCGCAGGGCACTCCCCCACCTCCCCCGTCTCGCGTCGTGCGCCCTCCGGCGGCGGACCGCGCGCTCAACGGGCGCACCGAGCCGTCTTCCGCGAATTCGCCGATGCGCTTCACGATCACGGGAATGGTGATCGAGCTTTTCGCGGAGAGCGTGCCGAAGTCTTCGATGAGCGGCGTCACCTGGTAAAACGGATGCGCGCCGAAGGCCAGCCGTCCGTCATCGGCATTGATGAGGCCGTGGTTTTCGATGGTGAAATTCACCACCTTGGTCTGGCCGAGCACGGTCAGGTCTTCCACATCCAACACGGCGGGTGTGATCGTCAGCACGGGCGCGGGCACATTGGTCTCGAAGGTGCTCTCGACCGAGATGCGGTAGCGGTCCTCGAGTTCGATCTCCTCGACAGTCCACGAATACGTGACCCAATCGCGGCTGACAAAGATCTGCTTGAAGGTGGGCGCGCCGGCGTTGACGAAGACGTTGCCCTTCCATCGCGGATGGACCGGCGACTCGACCTCCACCGCATACCAGCCTTCGGTGAGCGTGGGGAACGAGGCGCGGCCCGCGGCTCCCGTGGTCACGCTTGCCAAGGCTTCGGCGGAAAACACGTCACGCAGGGTCACGGTCGCGCCGGAGACCTTGGGCGCGGCGGCGGTGAAGAAAAACGCTTCGTCCACCACATCGATCTCCAGCCCACCGATGAGCGAGGAAACCACGCGGAACTCGAACGGCACGAGCCGCTCCGCGCCCGTGGCGGGCCGCAGGACCAGTTGCCCTTGGTAGGCGGTGAGCGCCTGCGTGTCGTCCGGCGCCAGCACAAGCGTGACCGCCGCGGACCCGCCGGGCGCGATCGACTCCAGCACCGCGGGCGAGGCGAGATGAATCCACGGCACCGCGGGCACGACCACTTCCACCGCCCCCGTGGCCGCGCCGCCGGTATTGGCGAGCGTGAAGCTCACCGCTTTCTGCTCGCCTCTCCGCACCGAACCGGAGAGCGCGTCCGGCGTCAGCGCCAGCACGGGTCGCAGCGGGGTGACCTCGACCGTCACCGGCACGGTGAGCGTCACGCCCTGGTTGGTCGTCAACCGCAGCGTGAGCGTATGGCGGCCGGAAAATCCCGCCGCTCCCGTCAACGCCACGCCGACTTCCAGCGTTTGCCCGGCGGCCAGCGATGTGCCGGGCAGCGTGATCTGCGGCGTCAGGCCCGCCGGGGCGTCCACCGCGACCAGCGTCAGCCCGGTCAAAGGATATGCGGTGGGATTGACCAGCGTGCCGGTGAAGGACGCGCTGCCGCCTTCATCGAAGGCCAGCACGTCTTCAGGAAACACCGTGCGCACGGTGAGGATGGCGAAGGTGTCCTGCGTCGGCGCGGCCGCGACGCCGGGATGCGACGCGCCCACTTCGTAATCGCCGCCTTCGCCCGGCAGCGGTTGCCACGTTGTGGAAAAATCACCCGCGGAATTGGTCAACGCCGCGATGATCCGCTCCGTGCCCGCGGTGCGCAGATGGAGGTTGACCAGCACGTGCGGAACCTTCGCGCCGCCAGGCTTCGTCGCGGAGCCGGTAAAAGTGATCGGCGTGTTGGCCGGGACCAACCCGGCGGCCGTCTGCACGGTGGCCGTGTAAGCCGCGCCCACCGTGATCGGCCCCGCGGCGACGGCGATGTTGTTCGTCTTCAGCAATTCCGGCACCTGCTCCGCCGCGTCGGTCGCGATCAAGACCCAATACGTGCCCGCGGCCCGCGGGGCGCGCACCGTTTCCGTGCGGTCGAAGCCCACGCCCGCGGCTAGTGTCCCGGTGAAGTCCGACTGGCCGAGCAGCGTGTCGTGGCCGGGCACGGGATCCGTGGAGAGTAGCAACCGCTGGGTGAACGGTCCGATAGCGGCCGCCGGGCCGTTGTTTTCCAGTCGATAACTGACGGTGAAAAACGCTTCCGTTTCCACGCTCACGGGTGCGGCGACGTTTTTCACCACCAGGTCAGGCCGCGCGACATCGGTCACCACCACCGTCGTTTCGCCGGGACTGAATCCCGCCGCGGCCGCGCCCAGCCGCACGAGCACGCTGCCCGCGGCCACGTCATTGGCGACGCCGCTGAGGGTGAAATTAGCCGAGGCCGCCTGGGCCGGAATGGTCACGGTGGCGGGAAACGCCAGCTTGTCCGCGACCGCGGCGGACAACGTCACCGGCAAGGCGGACGCGAGCGGCGCGTCGGCGCGGGTCACGGTCACCGTGGCCGTGCCGCCTTCCATCACCCACCCTTGGCCGAAGATCAGCTCCAGCCGCGGGCCTTCGTTGTCGGTGACCACCAATGACGCCGTGCTTTCGCTGATGACGCCGGCGCCGGCCACCTGCACCTCGGCGCGGAGTTGCGCGGTGCGCGGCCCGGTGGCGGCGCTGTCATCGACCAGGCTGAGCGGAAAGGTCACCGTCGCGGTATCCGCGGGGATCGTCACCGTGGCCGGCGCGAGCACGGTCGTGGGCAGGCTGCTGGAGAGGGCCACCGTGAGCGGCTGGCCGTTGACGGGATCGCGGGTCAGCGTGGCCAGCACGGCATTGGCGCCGGCGTTCTCAGCCACCGTGCCGCGATCGAGCGTCAAGGCCAGCAAGGGCCAGTCGTCGTCGAGCACCGTCACCGACGCCTGC
>CAZQUC010000478.1:0-3395 GCA_964596095.1 uncultured Enterobacteriaceae bacterium | reverse complement strand
CTGGCCAGCGGCGTCGCGGCCTTCCTCGGCGTGATCGGCGCGGTGCGGCAGGCAGTGGCGCTGCCGCCGGCCGAAGCGATGCGCCCCGAGCCGCCCGCCGAATACAAACCCTCGCTCCTCGAACGTCTCGGCCTGCACCACTTCGTCGGCCCGTCGCTGCGCATGGCCCTGCGCAACATCGAACGCCGCCCGTGGCAATCGTTCTTCTCCGTGCTCGGCCTCGCACTTGCCACCGGCATCCCCATCATCCCCGGCGCCTTGCGCGACGGCATCAACCACATCCTCGAATTCCAATGGGATGCCTCGCAACGCCAGCATGCCACCGTCAGCCTCGTGGAGCCCGGCTCGGCCGCCGCCGCGCACGACATCGCGCGCCTGCCCGGCGTAATCCACAGCGAAACCTTCCGCAGCGTGCCCGCGCGGTTGCGCTTCGGGCATCACTCGCGCCGCCTCGGCGTCAACGGCCTGTCCTCCGGCGCCACGCTCAACCGCCTGCTCGACGCGCACGAAAAGCCCATCCTGCTCCCGCCGCAGGGCCTCGTGGTTTCCGCCAAACTCGCGGAAATCCTTGGCGCGAAGCCCGGCGATGTCGTGCGATTGGAAATCCAGGAAGGCCGCCGCCCCGTGCTCGACGTGCCCATTCACGCGCTGCTCACCGATTACGCCGGCGTCGCTGCTTACATCGACATCCACGCCCTGCGGCGGCTCATGCAGGAGGGCGACACCGTCAGCGGCGCGCATATCATGGTCGATCTCTCACGCTGGGCGGAGTTCCTCGGCGAGGTCAAGGAAAGCCCGCGCCTCGCTTCGCTCATGATCAAGAACGCCACCCGCCAATCCTTCCGCCAGAGCACCGCGGAAATGATCGGCCTCATCCAGCGGTTGTATTTCACGTTTTCGATCATCGTTTCCTTCGGCGTCGTCTATAACAGCGCGCGCATCGCCTTGTCGGAGCGGGGACGGGAGCTGGCCACGCTGCGGGTGGTGGGCTTCACCCATCGCGAAGTCGCCACCGTGCTCATCAGCGAGTTGGTGATCCTCACCCTGCTCGCGCTGCCCGCCGGCCTCGCCATCGGCACCGGTTTGGCCAACATGATCATCAGCACCGCCAGCACCGAAACCGTGCGCCTCCCGCTCGTGCTCACGACCAAGAGCTACGCCACCGCCGTGCTCATCGTCCTGCTTTCCTCCACCATTTCCTTCGCCGTCGTCAGCCGCGGGTTGCGGAAGCTCGACCTGCTCGGCGTGCTCAAGGCGCGGGAGTGAGGCGCCGCAAACACCCCTTGCCAAACGCGGACACTGCCGCCCACACTGGCCGGGCGGGTGATGGCGCCCGCGCTTCCATGCAAGATCCCACCTTCGTCCAACGCGCCTTCGCGGCCATCGCTCCCCGGTATGTGCTCGCGAATCACATTCTGAGCCTCGGCATCGATGTGCGCTGGCGCCGACACGTGGCGCGACGGGCTGCGGCCTTGCGTCCAGCGCGGGTGCTCGATGTGGCCTCCGGTAGCGGCGACCTCGCCGACGCGGTGCAGACCACCTGCCCGACCGCGCTCGTGGTGGGCGCGGATTTTTGCGCGCCCATGCTGCGACACGCCCGGCGGCGCGGCCTGCCGCATCTCGTGGTGGCGGATGGCCTGAGCCTTCCCTTCGCGGACGGCACGTTCGACCTGCTCACCGTCGGCTTCGGCCTGCGCAACATGGCGGATTACGCCGCGGCATCACGCGAATTCGCCCGCGTGCTGCGACCGAGCGGCTCCCTCATGGTGCTGGATTTCTCCTTGCCACGCGCGGCCTTGCTGCGCGGACCGTATCGGTTCTACCTGCACCGCGTGTTGCCGCTCCTCGGCGGCCTGGTGACCGGCGAACGCGCGGCCTACACCTACCTCGGCGGCACCATCGAAACCTTCCCCTCCGGCAACGCGATGACGGAATTACTCACCGCCAACGGCTTCGTCACCGCGGACGCCACCCCCTTCTCCGGCGGCATCGCGTCGCTGTATGTGGCGACCACTCCAGCGCTTCCCAACGCGGGTTCTTGAGAAAAGGCCGCCAACGCCTTGATGGCGCAATGAAGCGATTCCTGAACGCCGATGGGGATAAGGAAGGAATAAGACCGGACCGCAAGGCGATCTCTTCATATTCAAGCGCCGCCGTGACAGATGGGCCAGTCGGGTTTTACCTGCAAGAATGTCACGCCACACATTGTGGCTTGTCAGGTTGTGTGCGATTAAAGATGTGATTTGTCACCACGGCAAACGCTCTCCCCGATGAAAGAAACCACCGGTGGGACCATCTGGACCGAGGGTGGCTAATTCGACCGCCGTCGTCGCTCCCGTTGCGGCGTCGAGCATGGAAATGGAATTTGCGTCCCTTACCACGGCGGCGTTGATGTCCGTCCTTACCACGCCGGGATGGGCCGAATTCACCTTGATAGGCGTATCACGAAGGGCGTAAGCGAGATGGACTGTGAATGAGTTTATGGCTGCTTTGCTGGTATCGTAGGAAAAAGCCTTGAGGGAATCCATGTCTGTCCCGCGCGTGCTATGGAGCGTAAGTGATCCAAGCCGACTCGACTGGTTGACAATTCGCCCTGCGGGAGATCGGCGAATAAACGGCAACAATATTTGAGTCAAATGAACCATGCCGAAGAAATTCACCTCGAATGTCTGGCGAATCAATTCTATCGGCACGTTATCTGCCTGATAAGCCCAGTCGAGCGCGATACCAGCGTTGTTGACGAGGACGTCGAGCCACCCATAATCTGCCTCAATTAGGCGCGTCGCATTGGCAAATGTATCGGGTTGCGTCAGGTCAAGCAGGATGGGAAGCACATCTCCTCCGGCATCTGAAAGGCTGGCTGCGGCCTGCTGGCCTTTGGCAAGATCAAGCGAACCTAGAATGACCGTATATCCTCGTTGCGCCAGCTGCCTGCATACTTGCAATCCGAGTCCTCTATCGGCTCCGGTAACGAGTGCGATCTTCTTCATAATGGTGAGCGGTTCATTGGCCTAGACTTTATGGCTGCAGCAGGAAGGCCGCCGCCTTGTTGAGAGCGCGCCGTTGATGGAAATGGCAGCGAGGAACCACGGGCTATCTGGCAGGGGACAGAGCCGCACTTTTGGGGCCGACGGGCCTGAGATCCATCGGCCGCACAACAACATAATCAGCAATAGCATGTCAGAACCTCATGAGCAAACAGTTACTTTATATTGGCATGGATGTCCATGCGGATTCCATCAGCATCGCCCTCGCAGAAAGAGAGCGCAGCGGGGAGGTGAGACATTACGGCAAGGTTTGCCAGCTTTGATCTGGTATGGAAAATGGCCGGCCATCCCGGCTTCGCCTCGGTTCCAATGATTTGCAGGTCGGGGAAAAACTGCTGCGCGGCTGGG
>CAZQUC010000477.1:0-3409 GCA_964596095.1 uncultured Enterobacteriaceae bacterium | reverse complement strand
GGCGGTGGCGAGATTGAGGCTGCGGGCCTCGGCGGCCATTGGGATGGTGAGGCAGTGGTCGGAATGCGCCTGGAGCAGACTCTCCGGCAGGCCACGCGTCTCGCGGCCAAAGACGAGATGATCGCCGGGCCGAAACCGTTCGCTCCAATACGGCCGGGTCGTCTTGGTGGTGAGGAAAAAGAAACGCGCACCGGTCTCGGCCGCGGTCTGCAACGCGGCGAATGATTCCCACAACCGCCAATCCAGATGCTGCCAGTAATCCAGCCCCGCGCGGCGCACGGCCTGATCGTCGATGTTGAACCCTAGCGGCTTCACCAAGTGCAGGCGCGCCCGCGCCGCCACGCACAGCCGCCCGATATTGCCCGTGTTCGGCGGGATTTCCGGCTCCACGAGCACGACGTGGAGGCGGGGAAGGGCGCGGGAAGGAGAGACAGGCTCACTCGACATGGCTCTCTTTCGCCACGAAACGCCCGACGGGCAAGCCGGCGCGGTGGGTCTTCCGCGCCGATATCGCAAAAAAAAGCGGCTCCCGAATCCGGGAGCCGCGAGTCTTCTTCATGAGCGGTTCGCTGGCCTCAGGCCGGCTGGCCCGAGCCTTCCTCGCCGATCTTGACCGGCTTGTAACCACCGATGGCTTTGAAATAGAGCAGCAGCAGCAGATAAATCACCGCCATGGTCGCGGGGATGTAGGCGTCGGCTTTCAGGGTTCTTCTGTCACCTTCAATGCTGGCGTCCGCGAGTGTTTGTTGATCGGGTGTTTTGGGATCGGCGTTTTGAGCTTCCGCCAACTTGGTGCCGTCCAAACCGGTGACTTCCTTGAGGAAGAGGAATTTGCTGGTTTTTTCCGCTTTGTTCGCCTCATAGAGCGCGGTGGCGTTGACCTCATTCAGCCGTTCGACCGTGAAGCGGTCCTTCGCATAACCAAGGCCCGGACCACCCAACAATCCGGCGGACATCATCCCAATTCCGCCCATGATCGACATCGCAATGGCGCCGGTGCGGGGGAAGCGATCGCCCACCACCGCCAGCATGGTCGGCCAGAAGAACGTTTTGCCCACCGCGTAAACGGCCAGCGCGACAAATGCTCCCGCAAAGGATTCGATGCGGCTGACCAGATTGAGGCCGATGTATGCCAGCACGGCGCAAATCAAGAGAATTCCGACGGGCGAAATTTTCAATTTGGATTCAATGAAGTGACCGCAAAAACGCAGGCCGAACATCAGCGCCGAAGTGAAGACAAAAAGAATCTTGCCTTCGGTGGGAGTCAGAATGTTGCCCGTAATGTTTTGAATCCAGCCGTCGGTGCCCAACTCGACCGCCCCGACCAGCGCGTGCGTGGCAAACAGCACGAACATGAGGAGCGAGCCGATGGCAAAGCCGGTTTTGCCAGCAACCAAAGACCACAACACCAAGGCCATGCCCCAGGAAATAAACGTCCATGTCTGGGTGCCGAAAAAATCGCTCCCTGTGAAGTAGGCCAGCACGCTTCCCAGTTCGTTTTTGAAAAACAACCCGAGCAAAGCGCAGGCCACCACAGCGCCCAGCATTCCGACTTCTTTCATCATATCCCCGAGTTTCAGGCCCTTGGCCGCGGCCTCGGATTTCGGGAATTGTTGTCCCATGAAAGCGATGCCATAAAGGACCGTGGGAATCAGGAACAGACCCAACTGGATCTGCCATTTGACGCTGCCCATCGTCCAACCGATCAAGCCGCCGATCACCAAACCCGCCGGCCAAGACGCATGGAGAATGTTGAGATAGTGGGTGCGATTATTGGGGAAGAGCGTGGATACCAGCGGGTTGGCCACCGCTTCCAGAGTGCCGTTCGCCAGCGCGAAAATGAAGGTTCCCAGATAGAGGAACATATAAGCCGTCTCCTGGGCCTGCCCTTTGTGGGCCGCGAAAGTGACGAACGCCGAAAGGATATGGAAAAGAAACGCCGCGAAGACCAGTTTGCCGTAACCGATTCTATCCACAATCACCCCGCCGATGATAATGCCGACACAGAATCCGGTCAGCCCCGCCCCTCCGATGGCTCCCAACTGCGCGCCGGTGAACCCGAAATCCGCGCCCCAATTGGCCAGGATGCCGCCGCGGACACCGAAGCCGATGCCGGCGGCGAGAATAGCGAGAAAGCCGGCCCAGAGAAGTCGCTGGGCATTGGGCGCGGTGATGCCGGAGTCAGGGGTTGTGCTCATGGTTGAAGATGTGATGTGGGTTGTGTTGTAATCGGAAAATCAACGGCCCGGAGTATGCACGCCAGCCCTGTTTGACAAAGAAAAAAATGCGAAACTTCGCCACAAGGCCCCTCGGGAAGCCCCCGAGACGGGCGCGCCCGCCCGCGCCGAGGCGTCATTCCCAAGCGATGACCACTTTCCCGAAATGGGTGGCGCCTTGCAAATGGGCGAAGGCGGCAGGGGCGTCGTCGAAGGAGAAAACGCGGTCGATGACGGGGCGCAGCCCGGAGGCTTCCACCGCCGCGAGCATCCGCAAAAACATCTCGCGGTGGCCGACGTAGATGCCCTGCACGGTCACGCTGCGGGCGACGACGGGCCAGGGGTTGGCAAGGCCCTGGAAGCCGGTGAGCACGCCGATGAGGCTGACGCGGCCGCCGAAGGCCACCGCGGCCAGGCTTTTCTCCAACGTGCCCGCGCCGCCGACTTCGATGACGTGATCGACGCCCTGGCCGCCGGTCCATTCCCAGACGGCTTTCTCCCACTCGGGCGTGGCGTGGTAATCGATGGCGGCTTCCGCGCCGAGCGCGCGGGCGCGGGCGAGTTTTTCCTCGCTGGATGAGGTGATCGCCACCCGCGCGCCGTGCAACCGGGCGAATTGCAGGGCGAACACGCTGACGCCGCCGGTGCCGAGCACGAGCACGGTCTGCCCGGCATGGAGGCCGCCTTTTTCGATGAGCGCATGCCACGCGGTGAGGGCCGCGCAGGGGAGAGTGGCCGCTTCGGCGAACCCGAGCGAGGGCGGCAGCGGCACCACGCCATCCTCGCGCAGGACCACGGTTTCGGCGAGCACGCCGTGGATCGGACCGCCGAGCGCGGAGGTCATCACTTCGCGCGAGATGCGGCCCGACGGCCAGTTCTGGAAAAAGCAGCCCGCCACCCGGTCGCCGGGTTTCACGCGCGTCACCGCCGGACCGACCGCCACCACCTCGCCGGCGCCATCGGAGCACGGCACGAGCGGGGAAAGATTGCCGGGACGCGGCGCGCGCAAGGCGATGAGGTCGCGGAAATTCAGCGAAACCGCGCGCACCTTCACCATCACCGCGTCCGGCGCGAGGGCCTCGGGCGCGGGAAGCTCCACTTGGCTCAACCCCTCGGGACCGCCGTATGCTTGGATTTGCCAGGCTTTCATGCCGCCAGCGTAAGAAGAGCGGGCGGAAAATCCAGAGCGGGCG
>CAZQUC010000476.1:0-3411 GCA_964596095.1 uncultured Enterobacteriaceae bacterium | reverse complement strand
GGGTCGTCGGTGGGCAGGGTGAGCACGTTGGAGAATTCCTCCACCGCGGGCGGATCGGGCACGACTTGCCAGCCGCCGGTGGCGATGGAGTCGCTGTATTGCAGGTTCCAGTTTTGTCCGGCCACCCACTGGAAACGCACGCCGTCTTCGCCCCGCGTGACGAGGAGCGGCGGTTTTTGGTTTTCCAGTTGGTTGACGCCTTCATTGACGCCGCAATCCCGGATGACGGCATAGCGCAGACGGGTGATGAAGATTTTGCCGTTGGCATGAAAGCGCGCGGCGGCCTGCGGGCCTTGGTTCACGCCCTCGAATTTGACATTGGGGACTTCAAAATAGGCATCGACCCATTGGCCGCTGCCTTGCAGGGTGACGGCATTGTTAGCGGGGTAATAATCAAAATCGGTAACCCCGCTGGGAAGCTCGGTGCGATACACCTCGGGACGGAAGCTTTGCCCGGCGAGGTCGGGATCGTCGTAGAACGTCGCGCAGATGGCCAGGTGGGCATTGGGCTGGGAGGTGGGGCCGAACCAGTCGTCGATGATGGCAAAGTTGAGATACCCGTGCTCGTGGCCCGGGGTGCCATCGTCACGAGCGGCTCGGATCGCCATCCGGCGGTCGCCTTCCGGACCGGCTTCCTCCTGGATCATTTCCTGGTCGCCGCCCGAAGTGCCGGGGGCGAGGCCTTCGAGAATCTCTTCATGTAAATCCATTTCGGCGTAGTCGTTGAAGAGGCTTTCGCAGATGGCTGGGTCACGCGGGCAATCCGCCAGGGGGTCTTGCCCGGCCAACGGATGGTCGCCTTCCCGCAGGAGGGCGATATCGACGCGGGAAATATAAACCGGGGTGGCGAAATGCAGGCGCACGGCACCGGTGAGGGGCGTGGTATTGATGCCGTGGAGATTGACGCCCCCCACGACCCACGAGCGGCGCATCCAGCGGCCGGTGCCCTCCAGGGTGTGCCTCCGCGATTCGGCCACAAAGGCGGGCGTGCCCGTGGCATCGTTGGAATAGACTTCCGGCCCGAACACCGTCCCCGCCAAAGCGGGATCATCGTAAAACTCGAGGCACATCTTGACGGGATGAGGAACATTGCAAGGCACGCCCAAGTAATTTTCCGTAATGCCGAAATTCATATACGTCCCTTCCGGGCGGGCCGCGGTGCGCTTGTCCCCCTCGGGGCCGATGTCGGACTCGACGGCCGTGACCTGGTCGCCGCCGGAGAGCAATTCCAAATGCTCGGACTGGCCGGAGTTGACATCGAGAAAGACGTAGTTGGTCACCGGCTCGGGTTCACAGAAATCCGCGGGGAGGAACAGGTTGATCGCCTCCGGCTCGCCAAAGGCGCCTTGGGGGCCGAACGCGACGGCCCGCACGATGAGGCCGGGCACGTTTTCCAGGCGGATGGTGCCGCCGTTGACGCCGCCATAGGTATTGGCTCCGGAGGAATTGGGCGACAGCGTGCCCACCCGCCGCCCGCTGCCATCGCCCCGCTCGCTGTTCTCGATGCGGAAGAGCACCCAGTTCCAGCGGAAATTCCTTCCTTCCACCGGGATTTGTCCGCCCACGGGCGCGGCCAGTTCCTCTCCTGGCAAGGCGCCGATGAGAAAATTGTAATTGCGGGGCTGGCTGTTGGGGCCGAGCACGGCGACATCCCCATATACCTGCATCAAAATATCGATGACCGGTTCTTCCGCCCAGGCCGTATAGTCCGTGTCCGCGATATTGAAATAGTTGTTACCGGCTTTGCGGCCTTCCATGCCGCCGATGGTGATGACCTCGGTTTGATGATCGCCGCCGGTGAGAATTTGCAGCGTGGGGTTCCAATTCCCGGCGTTGTCCGGTGGAGGCAGGCTGTCGCCAGCGGAGACATAGTGAACGGCGGCATCGAGATCAATCGTCGGCGGCCACGTCGCGGGATCGAAGGGGCCTTCTTGGGCCAGAACACGGGTGCAGAGCAGCAAGGCTGCGAGGAATGACCATTTTTTCATTGGCGTGGGGGTTGTGAAGCGGACGCTTCGGCACGCGAGGGAATAAAAAAATGCGCGGAGACTGTCAAGGGATATCCCCTCCCGACCACAAGCGCGGCTCAGCGGGCGACGGCCTGGTAGTAGCCGCTGAACCCGTCGGGCAGCGGCGCGGGCGAGGTGTATTCCCAGCGCCCGGAGGTGTCGGTGGTGAAGGACTCGACCACCTGCCAGTCCACGAGATCGGAGGAGATCCTGAGCTGCCACGCCGTGCCGGGAGGACCGGAAAAAACCAGGCGCGCCCGGCCATCGGCCAATCGCTCCACGGCGGTGAACGCGGCCGGCGGCGCGCCCGCCGTCACGGCTTTGAAGCGGGCGGTGAGGGTGGCGGCGGCGGCCGGGGTGAACTCGAGCGCGGCGCTTTCCACCTCTCCCGCGGGCGTGGTCCAGCTCTCGAAGACGAACCCTTCGGCGGGCGCCGGATCGAACCGCACGGGCACGTGGCGGAAATAAACGCCGGTCCACGGGTAAGGCGGATCGTTGGCGGCGGGCAACGCGTCGTCGATCACGAGGCGTTGATTCACCATCACCCGCCCTGCTTCGGGCGGCGTGACCTGCACGGTCAGCGACGCGTAGCCGCCCGGCGCGAGCTGCGTGGCGAAATGCTGGCGCACATTGACCGCGCGCTGGGAGGCAAAGGTCCGCAACGGTCGGACCAGGGTGTCCGCCCACGCCGTGACACTGCCGCCGTTGGCCCGCCAGCGGTGGATGTGCTCGGCCATGGCCGGCTGGAGCATCGCCTGCATGGCCTCGACCTGCGCGGCGGCGTGCGGGCCTTTGAAATGGGTATTGAGAAGGTCCGCCGCCAGATTGAGGAACCGCGTTTTGACCTCCGGATTTTTCATCAGGGCGCGCAGCAGGATGGTGGACCACGGCGCATTGAGGCCGGGTCGGCCGGTCGGCGAGAGCGCGTAGCTGAGCGTGTTCTCACCATAACCGCCGGCCCAGGGATGCGCGCACGAGAGATCGAGATCGAAGAGAATCCACCGCCACCGCCCGTCATGACCTGCTGGAACCGAAGCGGGATCGGGCAACGGCTCGGCCGAGCGCCGCCGCCACAGCCGTGTGTTGTTGTGCGGCCAGTCGGCATTGCCGAAAAAAATCTCCACCACTTGGTAGAGGAGAAAATTGTCCACGTCCATGCGGGCCGCGACGTGGGCGTAATGCGCGGACACGGACAAATCATGCGTGTCCGCGTAGTCGCGCAAGGCCAGATACGCCTCCGCATCGCCCGGCGCTCCTTCGTCGAGGGAGCCACTGCCATTGAGAATCACCACCTCCTCCGGACTGACGCCGTAGTGCTGCGCGAAATAATGCCGGTCCTGTTGCTCGCGCATCTCCAGCACGCCCCAGTATTCGCCATCCAGATACACGGACACCGGCCGCC
>CAZQUC010000475.1:0-3415 GCA_964596095.1 uncultured Enterobacteriaceae bacterium | reverse complement strand
CACCACCAGACCAACTCCATGGCGCTGGAGCCGGGCGGCGCGGTATATTTGAGCGACGGCGTCTTCCACCGCTCGCAGATCGAGACTTACACCGGCCCGCTGCGCGTCACCGACGGCGCCATCTACCGGTTCGAGCCCAATACCGGCAAACTCGAGATGTATGTGAAATACGGTTTCGCCAACCCGCACGGCCGCGTCTTCGACCGCTGGGGCAATGACCTCATCACCGACGCCACCGGCAACAACAACTACTTCGGCCCGGCCTTCAGCGGCCGGCTCGATCAGGGCAACCACCGTCCGCTCAAGGATTTCTGGGACCGCCCCTCGCGTCCCTGCGCCGGCACGGGGCTGCTGTCCAGCCGCCACTTTCCGGAAGACTGGCAGGGGAATTTCCTCAACCTCAACGTCATTTCCTTCCAGGGCATCTTCAACGTGAAGGTGACGGAAGACGGTTCGGGCCTGAAAGGCGAAACGCTGCCCCCGCTCGTCCATAGCTCCGACGACAAATTCCGCCCCAGCGCGGTGAGCATCGGACCGGACGGCGCGATTTATTTCTGCGATTGGAGCAATGCCATCATCGGCCACATGCAGCACCACCTGCGCGATCCCAATCGCGACCAGATCCACGGGCGCATCTACCGCCTCACTCACCAAGGACGCCCGCTGCTCACGCCCAAGAAGATCGCCGGCGAGCCGATCCCCGCGCTGCTCGACTTGCTCAAGGAGCCGGAGAACAACGTGCGCGAACGCGCCAAGATCGAACTCGGTGGGCGCGATTCGGCGGAGGTCATCGCCGCCGCGCAACAATGGGAGGCCGCGCTTTCTCCCGGTGAGCCGGAGGTGGAGCATCACCGCCTGGAAGCGCTCTGGGTTCACCAATGGCACGACGTGGTGAACCGCCCGCTGCTGGAAAAAATCCTTCGCAGCCCCGAGCCGCGCGCCCGCGCCGCCGCCACCCGCGTGCTCGGCTATTGGCGCGACCGCGTGCCGAATGCCCTCGACCTGCTGAAAACACAGGCCGCCGACGAGCACCCGCGCGTCCGCCTGGAAGCCGCGCGCGTGGCGAGCTTCTTCAATGATCCCGCCGCCGTCGATGTCGCGCTCGCCGTGTTGAAGCAGCCGACCGACTACTACATTGACTACACCCTCGGCGAAACCATCCGCCAGCTCGACCCCGTGTGGCGTCAGGCGCTCGCGGATGGACGCGCGATCGCGGAAGGCAACCCGGCCGGCATCGATTACCTGCTCGGCAGCGCCTCGGCCGACGAGCTGTTGAAATTCCCCCGCACCGCCACCGTGCTCAACGCGCTGCTGTGGCGTCCCGGCATTCCTTCCACCGGACGGCTGGAAGCCATGGCCACGCTCGCGGAGCAACAGCAAACCACGCTCGCCGGCACGCTCGTCTCGGTGCTCTCGTCGTTCACGCCGGAGCAAAGCGGCATCGCAGAGGAACTGGCCGTGCTGTTGCCGAGCCAGAGCGCGGAGGATCTCCAACCCTTCGCGGACAAATTGATCGCGCTCAGCGGCTCGGGCCGGGCCCCGCGTGTTCGCGCCGCCGCGGTGGCGGCGGCCGTGGTGGCCGCCGGCACTTGGGAAGACGTCGGACGCAAAGCCCTCGCCGCCGGCGCCGACTACCTCACGCTGGCGGAGTCCGTGCCCTTGGCGCCTCTGCCGTTGCGCGCGGCGGCGGATGCCCCGGTCCGCGCGGTGGTGGCGTCTTCGCGCGAGCAAATCGCCGCCCGCTTGGTGGCAGCGAGCCAACCGGCCTCCGCCCGCTACATCCGCATCGAACTGCCACGCCGCGGCACGCTCACCCTCGCGGAAGTGGAAGTCATTTCCCAAGGCCGCAACATCGCGCGCCAAGGCAAGGCCACCCAATCCAGCACGTCCAACGCCGGTGACGCTTCGCGAGCCATCGACGGCAACACCAACCCCAACTACGGCGCCGGCGGCCAAACCCATACCGTCGAAAACGAGAATCATCCGTGGTGGGAACTCGACCTCGGACGCGAGGCGGAAATTGCCGAAGTCGTGATCCACAACCGCGGCGAGGGCTTCCACCAGCGGCTGAACGGCTACACGCTCACCGTGCTCGACGCCGAGCGCCGGCCGCTCTTCCAAAAAACCGAGCTGCCCGCGCCGGCTAACGTCGCGCGTGTCACGATCTCGACCGACGCCGCGGCAACCCTCCAGGCCGCGGCCGTGCGCGCCTTGGCCAGCACCGGCGTGGAGCCGGAAAAAACCTTCACCCTGCTCGCCGGGCTGTTGGAGAAAGGGGAAGCCCGCGCCGCCGTCGTCCCCGCCCTGCGCAGCCTGCCGCGCGCGTCTTGGGAACCCGCCGCCGCCGCGCGTGCCGCCACCGCCGTGCTCGCGTGGGCCCAGACCGTCCCGCCCGCCGAGCGCACGCAACCGTCGTTCATCGAGCCGCTGCAACTCGCGATCGACTTCGCCGGCGCGCAGCCGGGCGATACCGGTCGCCCCCTGGCCAAGGAACTGCGCGCGCTGGGCGTCAATGTCTTCGTCATCCGCGCCGTGCATGAGCAGATGCGCTACGACACCCCGCGCCTCGTCGTCGAAGCCGGCAAGCCCTTCGAGGTCATCTTCGAGAATGGCGATATCATGCCGCACAACATCGTCTTCACCCGGCCCGGCACGCGCGACGCCATCGCCACCGCCGCGCTCACCATGCCACCCACCGACCTCGACCGCCGCGGCCGCGCCTACCTGCCGCGCGCCCACCGCGACGACATCCTCGGCGCCAGCAAAATGCTCGACCACGGCGAACGCGAGACGTTGCAACTCACCGCCCCTGCCGAGCCGGGGAACTACGAATACGTCTGCACCTTCCCCGGCCATGCCCCCGTCATGTGGGGCACGCTCGCGGTGGTGACGGATGTGGACGCCGCCCAATGAGTGTGGAGGCCGACAAAGAAGCCCCTCCCCTCCCCACGCCGGGGCTGTGGCCGCAAGCCCGCCACGTCCTGCGCTTCGTGACCCGCCATTCCCCGGCGGCAAGCTATCGCTATCTCCTCTCCAAGGACGCGCCCGTCCTCGTCCAGTTCGCCAAGTATGGCGTGTGCGGCGTGCTCGCCACGCTGGCGCACACCCTCGCCGCCTGGGGATTTTCGCTCACTCTCTTTCCCGCCTTCGACGGCGCGCCGGTGGAAGTGCTGAAGTGGAACCAAATCTACGCCAACCTCCTTGCCCTGCCCATCGGCAACGTCGTGGCCTATGTCACCAACGCGCTGTGGGTCTTCACCGGCGGCCGGCATGGCCGCGGCAAGGAATTCCTGCTCTTCAGCTTGGTCAGTCTCCTCAGCGGCGCGGCGGGCATCCTCGCCGGGCCGTTCCTCCGCGACACCCTCGGCACCGGCTGGTGGATGGCGCAGCTCACGCTCATCGTCACCTCCATCCT
>CAZQUC010000474.1:0-3422 GCA_964596095.1 uncultured Enterobacteriaceae bacterium | reverse complement strand
AAGACCCGCGTCAAAGAAGCAGCGAAAGGTGTCCTGGCGAAACGCGACCGATGGCTTCGCCATGGCTGCCGCTCTTTTCTCTCTCGAAAGTCTTACCTCGATCCCGATGGGCCGCTCTCCGGTGGCTCACGTCACGGATGTGTTTCGCCTGTTCTGAGTGGATACGCGAAACACAGACCTCCATCTGGCTCACAACGCCAGCCGGCTTTGCGCGAGGCATTCCGCGACCGGGCCGAAGCTGCGCCGGTGCAGCGGGCAGGGGCCGAGTTGTTCCAACGCGGCGCGATGGATGGCGGTGCCGTAGCCTTTGTGCTGCGCGAAGCTGTAGCCGGGAAACGTCGTGTCGGCTTCGCGCATCCAGCGGTCGCGTTCGACCTTGGCGATGACGCTGGCGGCGGCGATGGACAGGCACAGCGCGTCGCCGCCGACCACGGCGTCGTGGGCAAAGGGAAACGGCCTCACCGGCAGACCGTCGATGAGCAGGCCGTCGGGTGTCTCCACCAGCGCGCGCACCGCTCTCTCCATCGCCAGGTGCGAGGCGCGGAGGATGTTGAGCCGGTCGATTTCCTCGACGGTGGCGGAGCCGCTGCCGATGAGCAGGCGCGCGTCGGCGCGAAGCTCTTCGTAAATCCGCTCGCGCCGGGCCGCGGAAAGCTGCTTGGAGTCGGTCAACACGGGATGCGCGTAATCACGTGGCACGACGACCACCGCCGCCATGACCGGGCCGGCCAGGCAGCCGCGCCCGGCTTCATCCACGCCGCCGACACGCCGCGCGCCGCGCTCCCACAGCGCCGTTTCATATGCCAAAGTGCAGGCCATGTTGAAAATGGCTCCATATCACCGGGAAGAAAAAACGCACGCGTCTTTGCGGGCGACAGCGCGCGGGATATGCCTCATGCTCGGGCGGCGCTTCCGCCGTGAGTTTGCTTCGTTCATGCCGCCTTCGCCTTCATCGCATGCCTCCTCCGCCCGGCGCTCGCCGGCCGGGACGGCGGGCCGCTGGCTCGTGCTGGCGCTGTCGTTCCTGCTCGCCGCCTGCGGGGCCACCGAAATGAGCCCGCGGGAAAAGCGCCAGGTAGGCAGGATCCTCAACGCGCGGCGCGACACCAGCCTTGCCGCCTGGCAGGGCAAGACCATCCAGGGCGCGCCCGCCACCGATTACGCCGAGCTCCGCACCGCCGTCCTCGTGCCGCGCCGCTCGCCGGTGCTCATCGCCTTTCAGCCCGAGAGCCAGACCTATCACGTGCAGGTGCGGCGGGGCCGGCGCGGAATGAGCCTGGGCAGCGCCGCCGCCATTTCCGCCGATGGCTACTACCTCACGGCCGCGCATTGCGTGGAAGACGGGCCGCTCCAACTCGTCGCGCTGGGCGCGGATCGCCGCCCGCACGCCGTGCCTGCCCGGCTCGTCTGGCGCGGAAAAGGGCCGGACAACGGCCAGGCCGACCTCGCCGTGGTCCACGCGCCGACCGCGCCCGCCGGGCACTTTCCGCTCGCCGATCCAACCACGCTGCGCCGGGGCACGACCGTGCTGACCAGCGGCTTCGGCCAATTGCGCCCCACCCAAAGCGGCGGCCGCGTCCTGCGGCTGGAGCCGCCGAAAACCGACGGCGAGGCGCGCTGGCGCGAATTCCGCCACAGCGCCCCGGTGGCACCGGGCGACAGCGGCGGGCCGGTCATCGACGGGCACGGCCGCCTGCTCGGCGTCAATTCGCAGATCTACGTCGTGCCCTTGCTCTGGCGCAACCAGGTGTGGTTCTACAAAGCCAGCGCCTACGGCCCGGATCCGGCCTGGCTGCATTCGCTGCTCGAACGAGATCGCATCCGCCATCGGTGATCGGCGAGCAAAAAACGGGACCGGCTTCGGGTAAAATCCGATGATTTCAGGCTGGTCGTTTGCGGGCGGATTCCTCAAACTCGGGGAATGAAACCCTGGCTTCGTTATCTCATGATCGGCGGCGTGGCCCTGAGCCTCCGGGCCGTCGCGGAAGAATCGCCCGTGGAAGAGGACGTGGCCCTGCGACGACACGCGGAGCAAATCGTCCGCCAGCTCCAGGATGAAGGGTATGCGGTGGCCGCCCTCGGCTCGTCCCCCACGGCGGAGGCGATCCAACGCGCCCTGGATCCGCTGTGTTTCGGCAACCTGGAGGTGAGCGCGGAGGGAAGCCTGCGCTTCGTCCCCGCGGCCTCCCCTCCCCCGTTGCTGGAGCAAGGGTGGCGGGCGATGCTCCTGAAGATCATCAATCCCGCGCGCCGGAGCGGAACCTTGCGCGTGCAAAGCGCGAACGCGGGTGACATTCCCAATGTGCCGCGTGAGGAAGGCGCCCGGCGCTGGCTCGGATTGGAGGTCCATACCGGCATTCCGTTTTCGCCGAATCTCAACGGCAGCGGGGTCGAATACCGGCTGCTGCGCTTGTGGGCGCGCGAGGCCGGACCGCACACGGCGGAGTTCTCCTTCAACTTCGCGCCGATCGACGGCGCCGCCAGCCAGCGCTGGGATTTCGACCGGGACGCGGAAGGCTGGACGGCGCGACGGGACGTGACGCTGGGCGTTCACGAAGGCGCGTTGAGACTGACGCGCCAAGGCGAGCGGCCGCGGCTCGACGCTCCGCTCTCGCTGCCTCCGGGCGAGAAGCGCCTGCGCTTTCACGCGCGCAATGCCGGCCCGCCGCACTGGCGGGTCTCCTGGCGGACGGCGGAGCCGCCGGCGGACGACCGACCGCGGTCCCGCGATGTGACAGTCTTCCAGGATTTGGGGCAGGGCGCGGATTTTTCGCTGTCGTTCGAGACGACATCCACGTTGACCGGACTGAGCCTGCATCCCGACGCCGGCGCGGGCACGGCGTCGCTCGACTGGATCGAAGTCATCGCGCTCGCGCCGCCGGCGGCAGAATCATTGACCACGGACGTGGCGCTGGCCGTCGAACCCTCGCGCAAGCTGACGTTCAGCGTGCAGGATGAGCACGGCCAACCCTGCACGGCGGCCTTCACCATCCGCGATCACCACGGCCGCCTCTATCCCCTGCCCTCGAAACGCCTCGCACCGGATTTCTTTTTCCAGTCGCAGATCTACCGCGCCGACGGCGAATCGATCCGGCTGCCGGCCGGGCGGTATCGCATCGACTGCGCGCGCGGCCCGGAGTCGGTGCCGGAGCGGAAGGAGCTCACCATGGAACCGGGCCAAGACCAGGTTCTGGAGTATCGCGTCCAACGGTGGATCGATCCCTCGGTGACCGGCTGGTGGTCCGGGGATCATCATATCCACGCGGCGGGATGCGCGCATTACTCCAACCCCACGGAAGGCGTCTTCCCGCAGGACATGCAACGCCACATCATGGGCGAGGATCTCAAAATCGGCTGCAATCTCACCTGGGGACCGTGCTTCGATTTCCAGAAACAATTCTTCACTGGACGCATCGACGAAG
>CAZQUC010000473.1:1864-3428 GCA_964596095.1 uncultured Enterobacteriaceae bacterium | reverse complement strand
CCGACTCCTCGGTCGAGGCGCTGGCGAAACTGCGACCGGTCTTCGATCGCGTGTGTGGCACGGTCACGGCGGGCAATGCGTCGCAGATCAGCGACGGCGCGGTCGCTTTGCTCGTCGCCAGCGAGGAGAAAGCGCAGGCGCTCGGTCTAACGCCGCTGGGCCGCTTGGAACGCTATGCTTACGCGGGCTGCGATCCGCGGCGCATGGGGCTCGGGCCGGTGCAGGCGCTGCGCAAGGCGGGCCGTCCGCTCGCGGACGCCGACGTGATCGAACTCAACGAAGCCTTTGCCGCGCAAGTGCTGGCCGTGGAGAAAGAACTCGGCGGCCTGCCGGCCGAGAAGATCAACCCTCACGGAGGCGCCATTGCGCTGGGCCATCCGGTCGGCGCGACCGGCGCGCGACTGGTGCTGACGTGTTTGCGGGCGCTGCACAAACGTGATGCGCGCACCGGGCTGGTCACGCTCTGCGTGGGGGGCGGGCAGGGCGGGGCGCTGTGGTTGGAGCGCGATTGAACTTCAAATTTGGAAATGAAATTAACCACAGAGAACACAAAGAGAATGGCATAAATAAAAAGTCATAATTTATTTATTTTGTGTTCTTTGTGTTCTCTGTGGTTAATCCCGATCATTGACCCGATTTTCTCACACGCCTTCTTCATCATCTCACTACGACATGTTATGAACACGATGCTTCTTCCAGAACCCTCCACCAAGCCTGTGGCCGCGCCGGTGGTGCCGCAGGCCACTCGCCGCGAGATCGATGGCGACGGGGTGTGCCATCTGATTTTCGACGCGCCGGGGTCTTCGGCTAATGTCTTCAATCACGCGACCTTGCGGGAATTGGAGCGGCATGTCCGCTGGCTCGCGGAACCGGAACGCGCGGCGGGGGTGCGTGGCGTGCTGGTGCGGAGCGCCAAGCCGTCGATCTTCATTGCAGGGGCCGATCTGTATGCGTTGTCGCAAGCGAGCGCGGACGAGTTGCGCGAGATTTTGGAATTGGGGCAACGTGTCTTTGGAGAGTTTGCCGCGCTGCCGTTGCCCAAGATCGCGGCCATCCACGGCGCTTGTCTTGGCGGGGGTTACGAACTCGCGCTGGCCTGTGACTTCCGTTTTGCGAGCGATCATCCGGCGACGAAAATCGGTCTGCCGGAAACGCAACTCGGGCTGGTGCCCGCGTGGGGTGGCTCGACGCGGCTGCCGCGGTTGATCGGGGTGCCGCGGGCGTTGAAGGTGATTCTTAAAGGCGCGCCGTTGTCCGCGCGGGCGGCGCGGCGCGTGGGGTTGATCGATCATGTGGTCACCACCGGCTGTGTTGTCGAGTGCGCGAAGCGGCGGCTCTTGCAGATGGGGGGGCGGGCGTCCCGCCTGCCTTCTTCTTCCTTGGTGCCAGCGCCTCGTCATTGGACGGCTCCCGCGGTCGGGCGACTGGCCCACCACCAACTGCGCCGGCAAACCCGCGGCCACTATCCCGCGCAGGAAGCGGCGATTTCCTTGGTCGCGCGCGCCCCGTGGCGATCCGAAGCCGTCTCGCTCGCGGCCGAACGCGAGGCGATGCTCTCGCTCTT
>CAZQUC010000473.1:0-1764 GCA_964596095.1 uncultured Enterobacteriaceae bacterium | reverse complement strand
TGGCCCGCGCGGTGCGGCTGGTGAAGGACATCGGCAAGACGCCGCTCGTGGTGAAAGACAGCCCCGGCTTCCTCGTCAACCGCATCCTCATTCCGTATCTGCTGGAGGCGGCGCGGCTGGTGGAGAGCGGCACGAGCGTGCGGCGGATCGATGAGGCGATGCTGGACTTCGGGATGCCGATGGGGCCGCTGCGGCTGCTGGATGAAATTGGTCTCGATGTCGCGGTCCATGTCGGGGAAACGATGGCGACGGCGTTTCCCGAACGCTTTGCGTTGCCCGCGTTGCTCACCACCTGGGTCGGCCAAGGGCGGCTCGGCAAGAAGTCGGGGCACGGATTTTACCACCATGCGAAAGGCCGGGCCAGCGCGCCCGGCGAAGGCGGCGGCGAGACGGCGGCGCTGGCCGAGCGGTTGTCGCTCCTACTCGTTAATGAGGCCGCGCGGTGTCTCGAAGAGACCATCGTCGGCTCCGCCGGTGAGCTGGATTTGGGCATGGTGTTAGGCACCGGCTTCGCGCCCTTCCGTGGCGGACCGTTGCATCACGCGGATGACACCGGCCTGCCGCGTGTCGTCGAACGGCTGCGCGAATGGCGCGGCGTGGCCGGGCCGCTCTACACGCCCGCGCCCCTGCTCGAACGTCTCGCGGCGGAAGGCCGCGGCTTTTTCACTCCCACGGAGGAACCACACCCATGAAAACACTCGATACCTCATCCCCCCCCGCCGAAGAAGCGGCGGCCACCCCGCTCATCGACACCTCGAAGATGTCCGCCGGCCAACGCGCGGCGCTCGAAACCGCCGAGGCCGCGCGCGAGGAGACGCGCGGCCCGGGCTTCGCCGCGTCGCTCTTCACCGGCCGTCCCGATTGGTCGCAGCTCGCGCCCTTTCCTCGGCCTTCGGTGGAGGACGAGGACCAAGGCGACGCGTTCCTAGAGCGGTTGGAGGATTTTCTCCGCACGGTCGATCCCGATGCCATCGACCGCGACGGGGAGATTCCCGACGAGGTCATCGACGGGTTGGCGCGGCTGGGCGCGTTCGGGCTCAAGATACCCGCGCGCTATGGCGGGCTGGGGTTGTCGCAGGTCAATTACAGCCGCGTCGCCATGCGGCTAGGCGCGTTTTGCGGCAACCTCACCGCGCTGCTTTCCGCGCACCAATCCATCGGCGTGCCGCAGCCGGTGATGATGTTCGGCACCGAGGAGCAAAAAGCCCGCTACCTGCCGCGATGCGCGCGCGGCGAGATCACCGCCTTCGCGCTCACCGAGCCGGACGTGGGGTCCGATCCCGCGCGCATGACGACCACCGCCACGCCCACGGAGGACGGACGGCACTTTCTCATCAACGGCGAAAAACTCTGGTGCACCAACGGCACCAAGGCCGGGCTCATCGTGGTCATGGCCCGCACGCCGGCGGCGCCCGGCGGACGCGGCACGCCCATCACCGCCTTCATTGTGGAGGCGGACACGCCCGGCCTCGAAGTCGTGCGCCGCTGCCATTTCATGGGCTTGAAGGCGCTCTACAACGGCGTGCTGCGCTTCACCGACGTGAAGGTGCCGCGCGAGGCCATCCTGCTCGGCGAGGGCAAGGGGCTGCGTGTCGCGCTCAGCACGCTCAACATCGGGCGCATCACGTTGCCCGCCGCTTGCGCGGGGCTGACCCGCTGGTGCGTGGACGTCTCGCGGCGCTGGGCCGCGGAGCGCGTGCAATGGGGCGCGCCCATCGGCCGCCACGCCGCCATCGCCGACAAGCTCGCCCGCATGAGCGCCCA
>CAZQUC010000472.1:0-3435 GCA_964596095.1 uncultured Enterobacteriaceae bacterium | reverse complement strand
CGTTGGGGCAGACGTTGAATGGCCTCGTCCAATTCCGGCACGAGGTCTTCCCACGGATGCGGGTCCAGCGCCGGCTCCGGCCCGGCCTCCAGACAGAAGGCTTTCAGCTCGCGCGCCCGCCGCCGCGTTTCCGCCTTGTGCAGATCGGCGGCGTGATGCAGCGCGCTCTGATACAGCCACCCGCCGAGCCGACTGTTGCGGCGCAGACGCCCGGCCTTCGCGGCCAGCTCGGCGAAGACTTTCTGCGTCACATCCTCGGCCGCCGCCGCGTCGCCGTTCAGCCGTCGCAGCGCGGTCGCATAGACCAGATTCGCATACCGCCGCATCAGCAGGGCGAACGCCTCCTGGCAGCCGTATTCCACATAACGGCCCAGCAACACGGAAGGTTCGGAAGATTCCATACGCAGCATAAAGCGACACGATCTCTCTCGATCCGACAGAAATTTTTTCGAGCTTTTCTTCCAGCGCGTCCACTATTCGCGAAGCGCGCGCAGCCTCACGAACAAGCGGGACCGTGGACCATCTACAAGCCCAACTCGACATCTTCCTCCGGGAACTGGCCGTTTGGCGATCCCTCCCTCCAGCAACACGCACAACGCCTCAGCCAGATTCAGGGCGTCGGCGCCACCACTGCTCTGGCCGCCCTGCCCGAACTCGGCGCGCTCAACCGCCTCTCGCCGGTCTGGCTCCTTGCCACCGCGACAGTGGCCGCCAACAAGGCTGCCATGCCATCGGAGGCGGCCGCGGCCAGTGCAGTGCCAACCGCGGCAACCCCGTCCTACGCCCTTTTTACCAGAAACGCATGGCCCAAGGCAACTCCTCAAAGTCGCCATCACCGCCGTCATGCGCAAACTTCTCTGCGCTATGAATACCTTCCTCAAAAATCCTCCTTTTGACTTTGCCTGAAACACCGTTGCTCCAAAGCCGCGCCCGTCACGGCGTGGCCACCGGCCCGTCGGCCGCCAGATACGCGAGGAGATCGCGGAGGTCGCGCTCGGACATGGCCTCGAGCAACCCTTCCGGCATCCAGGAATACGGCTGCGGCTCGATCCGGGCGATGTGCGCGCGTTCGATGACGCGGCGTTCGGCGACGGTCTGCACGGTGACGGTGCGCGCATCCTGGGCGGGCAGCACGCCGGCGAGCACTTGGCCGTCGGTGAGGGTGACGATCGTCATCTTGTAATCGTTCGGCACCACCGCGGAGGGGTCGAGCACGTTGCGCAGAATATAATCAAGATCCTTCCGACCGCCGCCGGTGAGGTCGGGACCGAGCTTGCCGCCTTCGCCGAACAAGACGTGACACGCGGCGCAGGCCTGGGTGAAAAGCTCTTTGCCATGCGCGAGGTCGGGCGGGGTGGGGGAGGGGAGGCTCAAGCGCTCTTTGTAATCGGCGATGAGTTTTTCCTTGTCCTGGTTGGGCGCGCTGATTTTGCCCCAGTGGGTTTCCAGCAAGGTGGTGACGTCCGCATCGCGCAACGCGGCCAGCTGGCGCGCCTGGGTGAGGGAAATGTCGGCACGGGCGATCTTGCCGGCGGCGAGTTGTTCCAACATCAGGCGAGCGGTGCCGGGCCGGGTGGCGAGGGATTCCACGGCGGCGGTTTTTTCCACGGCGGACAATTCCTGCCACAACGAGAGCGCGAGACCGGCAGGGGCGAGGTCGTCGGCAGCAGCCAGCCCGCGCAACGCGGCGAGGCGCAGCGCGGGAACCGGCAACGCTTCGGCCAACAAGGCGGGCAGGTCGGGGACACGGGCCTGGCTGAGCGCGTTCAAGGCGCGCAGGCGGGCGGCGGGCGTGGCCGCGTTGCGCAAGTCGCCGCGCAACCGGTCGAGCGTGGCGCGATCATTGAAGGCGACACTGAGCGAAACGGTCGCTTCCCGCGCGGCCTCCACCGGCGAGTCGAGCAGGCGCGCCGCGGTGTCGGGCCAGCCGTCGGGAGCCGGACGGTCGCGGCGTCCCTGCACCGCCGCCTCCGCGCCGAGCAGGATTTGAAGCGCCGCGGCCGCTTCCGGTGCGGGAGTGGCGGCCGCCTCCCGTTCCAAACGGGCGGCGCTGTCCCGCAGCAAGGTTCCCAGCACGGCTCGCAGGCCGGGGTCATCTAATTCCACCGCGAGCCGGCGCGCGATGAATTGGCTTAGTTTGGGAAAAGGCGTGTCCTGAGCCAGGAGCGCGGCGTCGGCGGCGTGGGGAAGGACGAGCGGCTCCAGCACATGCCAGAGCACGAGTTCGAGCGTCGGGTCAATGGTCGCGTTCCCGTGCCGGGCCAACCGCTCGCTGACAACCCAGGCCAACTCCCGCGCCAGCCGCGGCACACTCGACGCCAGTTCCAACCGCACGCGTGGATGGCTTTCGCTCGCGGCCATCTCCAGCAGGCGCGCGCGTTCCGTGTCCGTCGGGCGGCCCGGCTCGGCGAGCAGGCGCACGCCCCACCAGCGCAGGGCCACCACCGGTGAGCGCGTGAGCCGCAGGCGGTCTTTCTCCGTGAGTTGCCCCAGCGCGTGCAGGGTCCACGCCGCGCGCAGCCGATGCGCCGGGCTTTCCGCGCCTTCGAGTAACTCGCGCAAAACGGCGAGCGCGGCGGGCGGCGTGGTCTGTCCCGCTACCGCGCGTTCTTGCAAAATCCGCCGCGCCCGGCGCACGAACCACTCGTTGGGGGACGTGTGGAGTTTGGCGAGCGTTTCCTCTGTCGCCTCGCGCAGCGGCGTCCGCGCCAGCCGTTCCCGGTCAGCGTCGGCGATGGCGGTGTCGCGCGCGCTGATTTTGTAAACCCGCCCGCTGCTGCGGTGGACGCCGTCGTCGTCGTGGCATTCGCCGTCGTCGCACCAATCGCTGAGGAAGACATTGCCATCCGGGCCGGGCATGAGGCTGACCCCGCGGAACCACGGCGTGCCGACGCGGATGGGATCGCCCACATGCTTGCCGAGGTAGCTGGCGCCGCGCGGCTCGACGGTCTCCTCATTCACCCGCCGGCCGTGGGTGTTGTTCATGAAGAGATGATGGCGGTAGCGCGCCGGCCACGTGTCGGCCTGGTAAATCATGAGGCCGCAGTGGGAATGGCCGCCGCCGAGATCGTTGGCCGCGTCGCGTCCTTTTTCGGCGATATTCCAATCCGCCTTCCAATCGCCGGTGCCCGCGTAGTGCGGCCGCTCGCCGATCATCTTCAGCCGCTCGTAATCATGCGGCGACTGCCCCGCGCCGAACATCCGTTCGCACAGGGCATGGGGAATGCCGTGCCAGAGATGGCCGTTGACGTTGCCGGAAACGAACATCTCGCCGTGCTCGTCCCAATCCAGCCCCCACGGATTGGTCATGCCGGTGAAAACCTGCTCGACTTTTTTTGTCACCGGATGGTAACGCCAGATGCCGACATCGAGGAAGACGCGATCCTTTTCCGCCGCGCCCGGCGGGCCGACCCGCGAGGGATCGACGATGCCATG
>CAZQUC010000471.1:0-3459 GCA_964596095.1 uncultured Enterobacteriaceae bacterium | reverse complement strand
TGCGGCTGCTGGTGCGCTGGTTGCCGGAGGCGACCGCGGAGGAAGTGTCCCGTCTCGCTGAGATGTGGTTCAGCCAAGAGCAATGGAGTGGTAACGAAGTGTGGCAGGCGCTGGTCACACGCTGGGTCGAGGTCGATCCAGCGGCGGCGCTGGCGCATGGACGAGCCCGCGCCGAGCGAATGCTGCAATCGTGGTCGGACCCTGGCGTGATTTACATCACGCCCCTTCACTTCTTGTATCGTGCTTGGGGGCACTTGGACGCCGAGGCGGCATTGGCGACACTCCTTGAAGAGCCGCCATTGATTTTCCGCAGCCTGCTTCGGTCTATTGTGAGCATCGTCGGCGAGGAAAAAGCCTTGGCTTGGGCCTTGAGCCATCCGGAGCGTGAGGAACTGGAATTTCTCCGCCAGCGGCGGACTCGGGCCGTATCGTTCGATCTGAGCGATCCCGTCAAGGCCGCCGCGCAAGTCGATGAGACAACTCCTTCCGCTTTCATCAATCGCATTGCGGGTGAGTGGGCCGCGCAAGACCCGTCAGCGGCACTGACGTGGGCGCGAGCCTTGCCCGAGGGCCGCCGGCGAGACGAGGCGCTGGCAAGCGTGGCGACGGCTTTGCTGAAAACCGATCCCGCGCAGGCGCGGGCCGTGATCGACACGCTGCCTCACCACCTCGGCCGCTCGCGGCTGGAAGCGAGCTATGTGGCCCAACTGGCCGAAAGCGATCAGCCCGCCGCGCTGGCCTTTGCCAAGGAGAAACTGCACGGTATGGCCCGCTTGGAAGCCATCACCGGCGTGGCGGCGGCCCTGAGCCGGACCGATCCCATAGGTGCGTTGAAGTTGCTCCAGGAAAATGGCATCGGAGATTTCACCGCAGCCGGGCTCACCGGCACGGATGTCGCCGGGCCGGGACGGAGCATGAGGAGCGGAGGTGGCCGCAATTCTCAACTGGAGAGCGTGTTGCAGGCTGCCGCCGCCCAAAATCCTGCGGGCGTGATGGACTTGCTGGCTCGGAGTGGCTCTGTCCAGCCGCCCCGCCAATGGGAAGAGGAATCTTCACGCCACAGCCGGGGTAGCTTGGCGCGTGACACATTCAACGCCTGGGCCGCGCAGGATGCGGCGGCGGCCGCGCAATGGCTCGGACGGCAACCACCGGCCGAGGCGTTACAGCCGTTTCTAAAAAGCGCCACGGAGAAATGGTTCGCGCAGGACGCGGCGGGATTGCAAGCCTACGTGGCCGGCCTGCCCGCCGGTGACATGCGCGAAGTGTTTGTGCGGGAGGCATCCGCGTTGATGGCCCGCGCCGATCCTGCCCGCGCGCTGGAGTGGGCGGGCGCGCATGGGAGTCCCGAGACGCTGGGCGCGACCTTTCAAGCACTCACCGTGGCGAACCCCTCGGTCGCCGTGGAGTTTTTCAGCGATCTGTCGCCCGACCAGCAAGGCGCGCAACTCCAACGGCTGACCGATCAACTGGGCCGCCGCACGCCCGTGGCCGCCGTGGAGTTTTACGCGTCGTTGCCCGCCGGGCAGCAGGCCACGGTGAGGCTGCGCGACACTGCCATCGCCTACGCCAAGACCGACCCGCTGGCCGCTTCCGAATGGATTGCCACTTTGCCGGAGACACCCGCCAAGGACACGGCCATCAGCGGGTTGGTCGATTATCTCATCAAAGAATCGTCCGAGCCCGATCCGGAAGCCGCCGCGCATTGGGCCGCCGCGTCCCTCGGTGAGGAAGCGCAGCAGCGCCGCCTCCAACGCGTGGCCGAGGCGTGGTTCCAGCGCGCGCCCGCCGAGGCGCGCCGCCAGATCGAGCACTCCGGTCTGCCCGCGTCCGTCCAACAAACCCTGCTTCGCCATGAACCCACGCGTTAAAAAATCATCGTTCTTGTTGGGCTTCGGCGCGCTGGCCGCATTGGCGGGAGGCGCGATCCTGGGTTGGGCGCTGTGGCCCGCGCCCGCGACGGCGGTCGCGTCCCCACCAGTGAGCGAAGGCCCCCGCAAGCCCGCGCCGCTGACGACGAAGCAAGAGAAAACAACTGTCTCGTTGCCTTACGATCTCGCGGCGCTCAAAAGCGCGTCGGCCGGGCAACTCGCGCAGTTCGAGGCCTGGCTCGCCATCGCATCTCTTGACGAGGTCATGCGGCTGCTCGTGGGACAGAAACCGGACGTTGGTTTCGGAGCCGGCGGGCCGGTCTCCGAATTGATTCTTCATCGCTTCGGGGAATTTTCCGCCGCGGAGCGGCTGGCCGCGTTGCAACAGCTCCCGCCCACCGCGTTCGCCGGCTACGACTATCATGTGAAAAAGGCTGCGGTGGCGCTCGCGAAGGAACTGTTGCCGGCCCAGGCGGCGGAAGTCGCCACATTGTTGCAGGCGTTCAAGTATCTCGGAGATTACTAAATCAGCCAGATGCTCGGCCCGTGGGTGCAACAGGATTTCGATGCCGCGAGGGCATTCGTTGACAGCGTCGGCAAGAAAGGGGGAAGGGATGCGATAAAAGAACTCTTTTCGCATCTGGCGCGGATCGATCTGGCCGTCGCGCAAGAGCGAGCGCTGGCCTTGCCTGCGGGGGAGGAGAGAGATAAAGCATTGGCGGGCTTGGCGGTCGTCATGGCGCAAAGCAACCTCGCCGGCACACTGCAATGGCTGCATCAACAGGGACTCGAGGATGACGACCACCTGCTGTTGATCGCCGCGCGGCGCGACCCGTCCTCCGTGGCCGAATGCGTGTTGCAGCATCCGGGATGGTTCGAGAATTCGCGCGGGCCGTCGCGGGTGGGGGATTTTTTCCAAAAATGGGCGGAAGGGGATTTTGCCGCGGCGCAGGCTTGGCTGGCCGCCAACCCGCTGCCGGAAAAACTCCAACGATCCGCCGAGGAAGCTTTGACCCGCGTCGAACTGGATCAGTTGCCGTTCGAGACCGCGGTGACGGCTTGGCAGGGCCTGCCTGAGGCGCAACGCAAGCGTTTGACCGACAGGATGATCGAACGCCTCATGGCGGAAGATCCGGCCCACGCGCTGGAGCGTATCGTCGAGATGGCGCCGGAAGAAAAACGGGCCGAGGCGATGTTTCAGGTGATTCGCAACACTCTCCAAGATCGGAAGCAAATTCTGCGCTGGCTTCCGGAATTGGCCGGTTATTTGCGGAGAAATTCGCATCATATAGGCATGCTCAGCGGCTTTTCTCCGGAGGAAGTGCAGGCGGCAATAAGCGGCCTGCCCGCGGAGGATCAACGTTCGCTGCAAATCGCCCTTGCCGAGCATGCCTTGAACGGGGGGAACGTCGATCCCGAGTATGTGCTGGCGATGTTGCCCGGCATCGACCCCCACGCGAAAGACCCGTTTATTTACTCGCGGCTGGCGGTGGAGATGGCGCAGGCCGATCCGGCGCGGGCGGCGGCGTGGGTGGAGGATTTCCCGGAAGGGAGCAGCAAGGAATGGGCGGCGCGCAATCTCGTGGCGAGT
>CAZQUC010000470.1:0-3460 GCA_964596095.1 uncultured Enterobacteriaceae bacterium | reverse complement strand
GCTCGGCCACGCCTCGCTTGCCCTGGGCTATACTATCCCGCCCCTTTGGGGCTAAGCACATACACCGGCTTGCCGGTGAGAGCGGGGTAGAGCGAAGGAGGGACGATTGGGAGTTCGGGGAGCTGATCTGCCCCGCCACGAGAGGCAAGCCCTTCATCGCGCGTGAGAAGGCTCAGGTCGTTTCATTTTGAAAAGCACGCTCTCCGGCGACGGCGTCCAACCGCGCCTGGGCGGCGGCGAGCACGCGGCGGGTTTCATCAGCGACGGCGGGAATGCGCTGGTTTTCAGCGAGCGCGGCGAGCGCGGCGACGGGAGCGAACCACGTGGGATTCCGGCCCGGCTCATGCGGTCCGCCTTCGGTGGTGACGTGCAGGAGCCACGCCTCGACACGCTGCGCGCGGCTCGAGCCATCCGGTAGATGCGCCAAGTGCGTGTAGTCCGCCAGCGGCGAGGGATCGACGCTCCCATGCACGCCGGCTTCTTCCCAGGCTTCCCGTTGCGCGCCGGCGCCGGGCGTCGCGTCTTCGGGCTCGAGACCACCTTTGGGAAACGTCCAGCGGTCGCCCGCGCTGGTGCGGACGAGGAGAAACTCCAGCGCCCGCGTGACGGGATGCCGCCGCCAACAGACGGCGGCCACACGGCGGCGAGCGGGGCGTTCGCTTTGTTCGATCATAGAGTGGGCCAAAGCACGTTGGTTAGGCCACGAGACCTTTTGCCCGCAAATCGTCCAACAAGGCAGCCACGACGTCGTCGAGCGTGAGCCGCGAGGAGTCGATGACCACCGCGCCGTCGGCCACGGCGAGCGGCGCCACGGCGCGGGTGCGATCCTGTTGATCGCGGGCGGCGATGGCGTCGGCCTGGCCTTGGGCGGCGCGGCGGGCGGCGCGAACTTCGGGCGAGGCGTCGATGTAGTATTTGTAAGGCGTGTCAGGAAAAATGACCGAGCCGATATCGCGGCCCTCGACGATGACGTTGGTCTGCGCCGCATACTGGCGCTGGAGCGGAATGAGATAGGCGCGCACGGCGGGAATGGAGGCCACCGGCGACACGGCGGCATTGACGGCCGGCTCGTTGAGGTGCGGCGTGGGATCGACATCGTTGAGTCGGAGGCTGCCGTGGCCGTCGGCGAGGCCGCATTCCAGCTTCAAGGAAGGAAGCAGCGCGGTGACGGCGGCGGCGTCAGCGGGATCGAGGCCGGCCTTGACCACGGCCCAGGCCACGGCGCGGTAAAGCGCGCCGGAATTGACATGCGCGAAGCCGAGACGGCGGCCGAGTTCGCGGGCGACGCTGCTTTTGCCGGAGGCCGCGGGGCCGTCGATGGCGATGACGACGCCGCACTCGGGCGTGCCGGGCGCGAGAGTGATGGGAGCGTCCTCTTGAAACAACGCCAAATGCCGGGCGAAGCCGGGATAGCTGGTGTCGATGCACTCCGCACCGTCGATGATAGTTTCGCCGGTGGCAAAGAGTCCCGCGATGGCGAAGGCCATGCCGATGCGGTGGTCGCCGTGCGTGGGCAGCGGCTCGCTGGACGCGTGGAGGACGGTGGGACCGTCGATTTCCAAACCGTCGTCGCGCTCGCGGACGGTGACGCCCATGGCGCGCAGATGATGGGCGACGACGCTGACGCGGTCGGTTTCCTTCACGCGCAATTCGTGGGCGTCCTTGATGATGGTGGTGCCTTCGGCCAAGGCGGCGGCGACGGCGAGCACGGGCAATTCGTCGATGAGAGTGGGAATCTCCGCGCCGCCGATGGTGGTGGCGCGCAAGGCCGCGCCGCGCACGACGATCCGGCCGATCGGCTCGCCAGGGCCATCGGTTTCGACGGTCTCTTCCACGCTCGCGCCCATGCGCCGCAGGACGTGGAGGATGCCGGTGCGGGTGGGGTTGAGGCCCACCCCGTGGAGACTCACTTCGGCGCCGGGCCGAACCGCGGCCGCCACCAGCCAAAAGGCGGCGCTGGAAATATCGCCCGGCACGGTGAGATCGCGCGCCCGCGGACGCTGGCCGCCTGGCAGGATAAGATCGTTGCCTTCACGCCGCAGTTCGATGCCGAAGTGACTGAACAAGCGCTCGGTGTGGTCGCGGGTGGGCGTCGGCTCTGTGACGACGGTTTCCCCATCGCAAAACAAGCCCGCGAGGAGGATGGCGCTTTTCACCTGCGCGCTGGCCACCGGCAGCGTGTAGCGGACGGGGCTCAAGGGGCGACCCGCAATGACCAAGGGCGGGCACAGCTTTTCGCCCTGCCCTTGCAACGCCGCGCCCATGAGCGACAAGGGATCGGCCACGCGCTTCATCGGGCGGCGGGAGAGCGAGGCGTCGCCGAACAATTCGCTGCGGAACGGCTGCGCGGCGAGCAGGCCGCTCAGCAACCGCATGGTGGTGCCGGAGTTGCCGCAATCCAGAGGGCCCGTGGGCGCGGTGAAAACGCCGCGCGTGCCGTGGACGGTGACGTTGAGCGCGCCCGGCCGCGGGTCGTCTGCCGCCGGTTCGGTCACGTCGATACGCACGCCGAGCTGACGGAAAATGGCCATCGTCGCCAGGCAATCCTCGCTGGCCAGAAAGCCCTCGACATGGCACACGCCGTCGGACAGCGCGCCCAAGATGAGGGAACGGTGCGAAATGCTTTTGTCACCGGGAACGGTGAGCGACGTGGTGAAGGAGCGGCCGGGCCGGACACGGAGCTGGGACATGGATGGTGGGAAATAGAAAATATGAAGGATGAAATATGAAATCTAGGAACGCGGGGGGACTTGGTCGCGGAGGGTTTTAGCGGAGGCGAGGAGGCGGTGGAGGCGGGCGGCGTCGGAAGGGCGGAGGGCGGCGAGGATTTCGGCGAGTTGCGATTGCAAGGTTTCCAGGGCACGAACGACGGCGGGTTGGTTTTCGAGCAAGATTTCCGTCCACAGCGCGGGATCGCCGGCGGCGACGCGCGTGGTGTCGCGAAACCCATTGCCGGCGATGGCGGCAAAGGTGTCATCATCCGCCAAGGCGGCGAGGGTGAGCGCGGAGGCGGTGACGTGCGGGAGGTGGCTGATGCGCGCGACGGCTTCGTCATGCGCCTCCGGCGTCATCACGGTGAGGCGACAGCCGAGCGCTTCCCAAAAGGCGCGGAGGGCCGGCAGCGACGCCGCGTGCGGGGTGAGCACGCAGGCGGCGCCCTCGAAAAGATCGGCGCGCGCGGCCTCGAAGCCGGCAGTTTCGGCCCCTGCCATCGGATGGCTGCCGATGAAGGTGATCCCGGCCGTCTCGAAGATCGGCGCGACCTTGGCGGCGACGAAGCCTTTGACGCTGCCGACGTCGGTCACCAGCGCGTTCGGGGCGAGCCGCGCCGTTTGAGCGACGATGCGGGTGGCGAGGTCGGGCATCGCGCCCACCGGGGTGGCGAGGATGATGAAATCCGCGCCGGCCACGGCTTCCGCCACGTCGGTGGTCGCCACGTCGGCCCAGCCGCGACCGGTAT
>CAZQUC010000469.1:0-3460 GCA_964596095.1 uncultured Enterobacteriaceae bacterium | reverse complement strand
CGGTGCGTTATGCGCTGGAGAAAGGCCCCGGCCAAACCGTGGTCACCATCCTCGCCGACACCGGCCAGAAATACGCCTCCAAGCTTTCCAACCCGGCCTGGCTTGCCGAAAACGGCCTCCGCGCCGATCTTTCCATCGAAGAGGTGTTCGCAGACAGTAAGTGACAGGACGGCAACAGCAGCAGGCGCACCTGGGCAGGCACGCGTTCGTCGTTATCTTTCAAATGGAATCCAACGTGGCCTTACGCACTCTCCTCGCGGTCCTTCCCTTAATTCCGATGGCCCGCCACCGCCGCCACTAATTCCGCGGGCGTCAGCGTGGCGGTGCCGACTTTGCCGACGACGACGCCGGCGGCGTGATTGGACAACTCCACGGCTTCGCGCGCGGTGGCGCCCGCGGCCAGCGCGGCGGTGAAAAGCGCGATCACGGTATCACCGGCGCCTGACACATCATAGACCTCACGCGCGCGCGTGGGCACGAGGAAGGGCGGGCGGGCCGGCTCCAGCAGCGCCATGCCCTGCTCGCTCAGGGTGATGAGCAACCGCTCGGTGCGCCATTTTGCGAACAATCGCGGTCCCAGCGTCTCCAGCGCGTCCTCGATCGTGCGGGGCGCATGCGGGCCCGCCTCGCTCACGCCAGCGGCCTGGAAGGCTTCCTGGCGGTTGGGCTTCACCACACCCACATCCTTCCACACCAGTGGGTTGTTGGGATTGGGATCGACGGTGACCAGTTTGCCCGCCGTCTTCGCCAGCGCGGCGAGGCCGTCGGCCAGTTCCTGGGTGAGGAACCCTTTGCCGTAATCCTCGATGATGATGGCATCGACCTCCGGCAGTTTTTTCTCCAAAAAAGCCAGCGCGCGGGCCTGGGTTTCCGCGGCCGGGGCCTGGCGGGTTTCGCGGTCGATCCGCACCACCTGCTGGCCGCGGGCGAGGATGCGTGTTTTGACGATCGTCCGATACGATTCGTCCGCCAGCAGGCCGGCGGTGTCGATGCCCGCGTCATGGAGCAGAGCGGTGAGCTCTTCGGCGAAGGCATCGCGACCGACCAGCCCCACCACGCTCACCTGCGCGCAAAACGGCAGCAGATTGCGCGCGACATTGGCCGCGCCGCCGGGGTAGCTCGACTCCCGCGCGACCTCCACCACCGGCACGGGCGCTTCGGGTGAAATCCGCGTGATGTTGCCCCAGATGAAGCGGTCGAGCATCACGTCGCCCGCCACCAGCACGCGCAACGGACGAATGGCCTCCAGCACGGCCTGCAAACGATCGGGTTCCATGAATCGGGAAAAAACAGGTTGTTCGGAGAGATCGCCCCCGGCCGCAAGTGAAAGCTGTGGGGGTGAGTTTTCAGTTTTCCGTTTTCAGTGTGGCTGCGGGCTCCCGGGGGGGCCGAGGGGACTGAAGCCCGAGACCTCCCGAGTCACAAGCAGTCCCCCCTTTCCACATCCCGGTGCCCGTGCATGGGCCACGGGCGCGTGGTTTTGCCGGGAAAAGCAGTTGTGCCCGCTGCCGGCAGTGACACATTTCCGTGAGCGTATCCGTAAGTCTTCCCCCCTTTCCATGACGACCGTGAAAACATTCCTGCTTCCATGTCTGGCCTGCGGCGCGGTGATCGCCGCGTTGCCCGCCGCCGAGCTTGAGCCGGCGGCGCCCGATCATCTCCACGCCCCCGTCATCAGCACGCCGCGCACGCACACTCTCCTGCGCCTGCTGGGCGAGGAGCCGCGCGAGTTTCTCGACACGACGAAGACCGATCTGGATTTCGCACCGGACCTGCGTGTGCCCCGGCGTTCATCCCTTTTCAATCTGGAGGTTCCCGACGTGGTGCCGGTGCAGAATACCGTGGCCGCCGACGCCGCGGCCGGGTTTCCCGGCGAGGTCATCGACGAAGTGATTGTGCCCGTGCCGAGCGAAATCTTCCTCGTCATGGACAAGCTGGGCCGGCCCGACTGGAAAGGCGAGTTGCGTCACGCCAAGCCGCCGACCTTTGCCAACCGCATCGATGTCTCCTTGGTGCTGGGCGCCACGGTCGCCGAAGGGTTCGTCGCCGTGCAGGCCGAGGATCGCGATGCCGTCGAGCGCATCGGCAAGGACGTGCTGCGGCTCTCCGAATCCCTCGGGTTGAAAGATACCGTGCTGCCGCACACCAACGCCATCCTCGAAGCCTCCAAAAACAGCCGGTGGGACACCGTGCGCCTGGAACTCGACAAGACGCAGAAAACCGTGCGCACCACCATGGAGCAGCGGCGCGACACCGAATTGTCGCAATGCGTCAGTCTCGGCGGCTGGCTGCGGGGCACCGAAGCGGTGACCGACATCATCCATCGCAACTACACCTCCGACGCCGCCGAACTGCTCAACCAGCCGGACATCATCCGGCACTTCCAGAAAGAATTGCGCAAGCTCTCGGGCCGCCACGCCAAGCTCAAGGCGCTGCTGGAGGGCCTCCAAACCATCGGGGGCGTCATCGGCGCGGGCGATGAGCCGCCGAACGCCACCGGCGTCTCCACCATTCGGCACACCACCGCTCAATTGGTCAAAACCATCACCACCGCCGGCAAATGACCGTCCGATCCTTTACCGTATCCTTGTCGAATTTCATGACGTTCGCGCGGCCTCTGCGGGCGCGCCTCGTGGCGCTCGCGCTGTGCCTCGCGTTGGTCCAGCCCGCCGCGGCCTTCGTCGATGACGCGCATTCCATGTGCATGGAAATCGCCGCGCCGTATGTCGAGAAGGGGTTCATCGTGCGCCAGGATTACTCGCGCGGCGAGGTCAAGAGCGGCCAGACCAAGCAGATCCGCGCCCAAATGTTCAAGGGCAACGAATACTGGTTCTTCCTCGGTGCCGACATCGACAAGGTGGAACTGGACCTCAAAGTCCTCGACCTCAAAGGCAAGTCCGTGACCGCCGAAACCAAAAAGATCAAAGGCGCCATCGGCGTGCGCGTCCTCCCGCCCCGGACCGGCAGCTACGTGCTCGTCTTCACGTTGAAGTTCACCGGCAACGACAAAGCCGCCTGGGCCCTGGCCACCGCGTATCGGTGAGTTTGGAGCAACGGTGTGTCAGGCAAGGGGAAAGTTGGGAACATTAAGGAGGGAGTTCATGGCGCAAAGAAGCTTGCGCCTGAGAGCGCTGAGGGTGGTTTTGTCAGACTTGCCTTGAGCTTTGGGTTTTTGGTCGAAGGGAGCGGGCACCGGGTTGCATCGGCTGGCGCTGAGGGTGAGCACGGCGGCATCGATGGCGCCTGTTTTGGTCAGGAGGCCGCAGGCCTTGGTGAGGGCGGGGGCCACAGGCTTATAGGGATGGCGGCCTGCCGGAGAGTTGGGAACCTGGGCAGGCTGGGGGGATAGGCATATACTTAAGCCTCCCGACGAACACGCCTGAGTTGGGGGCATGGACTCAACCGGGGGGGCGTTGGCGTTCAACCCCCAGCTGCGGTGGTGGCGATGGCGTTGCCATCG
>CAZQUC010000468.1:0-3470 GCA_964596095.1 uncultured Enterobacteriaceae bacterium | reverse complement strand
AGGGGCGGCAGAGACATACCGGCTCCACGCTCAAGATGTCGCCCCTGCCGGGGCTGAGCTTTCTTTTCGTTGTTTTCCGGTGGCTCAGGCCACCGTATCTAATCTCTGGTGTCCCTCCGGGACTTCGGAACCTCGACGTGCTCAATACATACTTTCCGCGTGAAAAACCGCTGCTTTTGCCACCACGCGAGCGGCAGGCCCGCGGCCAATCCAGCCACGAAACCGAAGAGGTGCGCCGCCACATCGACGTCCGTATTCTCGCCGCCGGAGCCGAAGAGCCCGAGCAGCGCCAGCCCGCCGCCGAGCGGCACCAGCCACGCGCGATGGCCGCGCGCGCTGCGGCTCCAACGCGTCCACGCCAGCCCGTGCGCGACCAGCAATCCCGTCGCGGCGAAGACGGCGGTGGAGGCGCCGATGCCGGCGAAGGGGCGTGGATAAAACAACGCCGCCACCATCAGGTTGCCCAGGCCGCCCGCGAGCACGGTGGCGGCCCAACCCGCGGACCGGCCGTAGGCGCGGAGCACGAAATAGACGAACAGCCCGCCGAAGGAAAGATTGCCTAGCAGGTGGGAGAGATCGGAATGGACCACCAGTGCGGTGAAGACGCGCCACCATTCGCCGCGCTGGAAGATGGCCGTGCCATCGCGCGCCCACGCTTCGTCGATCCATTCGTGGCCGTGGGTTTTGAAGTAATGCACGAAGCTCAGTGCCACGGTGGCGAAGAGCAGTCCGGGCCACACCGGCTGCCGGAAGACCGGCGCTTCCACCGGCGGTGGCTCCTGCGCGGCGGCGAGGGTCTCCGCATCGTAGGCGGACAATTGCCCCAGCGCCGCCCCGGCCTGGAGGAATGGCACGGTGATGACCACGCCGTCCGGGGTTTCCGCCGTCCAATGCGGGATGTCCTTCGCGAGCAGCACGGTGCTGCGCTCGCGGGCCTCGGCGCGCGTCGCATAGCGGGCGACCACGATCGTCTCGTCGGGAGCCGTCGTGTCCGCCTCGGCGAAAGAGGGGCGGTCGTTCATGCGCGGATGGGGGAGACGGTTACTTTGTCGCGATTCAAAGCGGAGAGCGAAAGGAAATCCGCCTGCATTTTATCACCCTATTCTGGAGTGCGGAGGCTTGCCTCCGCTTTCCCGCTCACCGGCTTGCCGGTGAGTTGTCAGGGCGGGGGCGAGGCTTAAGACGATCGCTGGAGCCGTAGCGTCCGACCCATGACCCGCCGCGAGGGGCAAGCCCCTCTCCTCCCCAGAGCGGAGGCAAGCCGTCCGCACTCCAAGGCGCGCCCACGCCGCGCCACGCGTTGCTTTTATCCCGGCTTGCTTTCCGCGGCGATCCGCCCTGAGGTGCCGGCCATGCGTGTGGATCGCTTGCTGGCCAACTTGGGATACGGATCGCGGCGCGAGGTCGGCCGCCTGCTCGACGAGGGGCGCGTCACCCGCGCCGATGGCACGCCGGTAGCTGCCCGCGATCCGGTGGAGCACACCGCGCTGCGCGTCGATGGCGAGCCGCTCGATCCGCCCGCGCCCTTGACGCTGGTCCTGCACAAGCCCCTTGGCGTCACCTGCTCGCATGATGACCAAGGGTCCCTGGTTTATGACCTGCTGCCCGAGCGGTTCACACGCCGGAATCCGCCCTTGTCCACCGTCGGACGGCTGGACAAGGACACCACCGGGCTGTTGTTGCTCACCGATGATGGCGCGCTCTTGCATCGGCTCACCTCTCCGAAAAAAGAAGTGTGGAAGCTCTACGAGGCCACGCTGGCGCGGCCGCTCTCCGGCGGGGAAGGGGAGGTGTTCTCCGCCGGCACGTTGCTGCTGGTAGGAGAAACGAAACCGTGCCGGCCCGCGAAATTGGAAGTCGTCACTCCCACGTTCGCGCGGGTGGCTTTGACCGAAGGCCGCTACCACCAGGTGCGCCGCATGTTCGCCGCCGTCGGCAATGAAGTCGTCGCGCTGCACCGCTCGCGCCTCGGCGCGCTCACCTTGGGTGACCTCGCGCCGGGCGCGTGGCGGGCGGCCACCGCGGAGGATCTCGTCCTGGCCGCCGAGAAGGAGGTGGCCTGACCGCAACTTGCGCGCGTCCGTCGTCCGGCCACCGTCCTTTCCCATGAGACTCCTTGTCACCGGCGGCGCCGGGTTCATCGGATCGGCCTTGGTTCACTACCTGCTCGGCCCGGCGGAGGACGAGTGGGGGTGGCCGGTGGCACGTGTCATCACCCTCGACAAACTGACCTACGCCGGCCATGCCGAAAACCTCGCAGCCTTCGCCGATGACGACCGCCACCGGCTCGTGCAGGGCGACATCGCCGACCGTCCGCTCGTCGCGCGGCTGCTCGACGAGCACCGCATCGACGCCGTGCTGCATCTGGCGGCGGAGTCGTTCGTGGATAGCGCCATCGCCTCGCCCGCGCCCTTCGTGGAGACGAATTTCGCCGGCACCTTCCATCTGCTCGAAGCCGCGCGCGCCCATGCGGTGACGCGTCCCGGTTTCCGTTTCCTGCACGTCTCCACCGACGAAGTCTTCGGCGCGTTGCGACCGGGCGATCCGGCCTTCACCGAAGCCTCACCCTACGCGCCGAACAATGTCTATGCCGCCACCAAGGCGGGCGCGGATTTCCTTGTCCGCGCCTACCACCACACCTACGGCCTCGACGTGGTGACGACGAATTGCTCCAACAACTACGGACCGCGCCAGCATCCGGAAAAACTCATCCCGTTCATGCTGCGGCGTCTCCTGCGCGGCGAGCCGCTGCCGCTCTACGGCGACGGCCTGCAAGTGCGCGACTGGCTGCATGTGGAGGACCACGCGCGCGGCCTCGTGCTGGCCTTGCGGAAAGGGCGGCCCGGCGAGACGTATGCCTTCGGCGGCCGAGAGGAGCACACCAATTTCGACGTGGTGCGCCGTTTGATCGCCCACGTCGCCGCGCGCCCGCCGGTCGGGCGTCCCGTGCCGACGGAAGCGCTCATCACCCACGTCACCGACCGCCTCGGCCACGACCGCCGTTACGCCATCGACAGCACGAAGGCGGAAACGGAACTGGGTTGGAAGACGCGGGAAAATTTCGCCGACGGCTTGGCGCGGACCGTCGAATGGTATCTCTCCCACGAGGATTGGCTGGCCGCCGCTGTGGTCAGGTCGTCTCCTTTGGCGAACCCCGGCTTGCAGCCCGGCGGCTCCGCTTCATTTTGACGAATCCGGCCATTTTTCCGCGACTTTTTCCATCCATGAGCATTCGCCGCCCCATTCCATGATCGAGCGCCTGGCCATTTTCGGTCCAGGGCTGCTTGGCGGCTCGCTGGCGGGCGCGGTGCGGGAGAAAAACCTCGCCCGCGACATCAGCGTGTGGGCGCGCTCGGCGGACAAAGCCCGCGCGGTGGTGGACCGGCCGTGGCGCGATACCGGTCGCGGCTGGGCCGACGTGGCGACCACCGACGTGGCGGAAGCCGTGGACGGCGCGGATTTTATCATCC
>CAZQUC010000467.1:0-3499 GCA_964596095.1 uncultured Enterobacteriaceae bacterium | reverse complement strand
CCGCCTCGCCCTCGCCGAAATCCTCGCCGCCGACCACGACGGCACGCTTCCGATTATTTTTGACGACGCCTTCGCCTACTCCGACCCTGCCCGCATCCAGGCCCTCCAGCGCATGCTCGATCTCGCCGCCGTCCGCGGCCTGCAAGTCATCGTCCTCACCTGCACACCGGCCGATTACTCTGCCTTTGGCGCTTGCGAAATCCGGCTGACTTCCGTGTAACCCCACCATGCTCGAATCCGACCTCTCCCTCTTCTAAAGCCTGCCGGCCTCGTTGCCGACATTTCGCCATATCGAACGCTCAACGCCGCCCGACCTTCCCCTCGCTCCCCAGCAGCCCATAGAGCCGCCCGTTGCGCTCGCACAGCCCCGGCACGTGCCGGTTCCGGCTGTCCAGCACGGACAAAAAGCCCGGCTTGGGTTTCGCTTGCTTTCACTCTCTTTCACGGGATTACTCTAGCGCAAATTCTAGCACAAACGCAAACTTCCCCACCCGGCGTTTTTGCAAGTAATTGTAAATCAATACAAGCCGCTGTGGTGGAATGGTAGACGCAACGGACTTAAAATCCGTTTCCCTCAAAGGGAGTGTGGGTTCGAGTCCCACCAGCGGCACCCGTGGGCAGGGGAGAAGAAAGCGCGGCCGTTTTTGCCGTTATCACCGCCGGATTCGGACCCGTCGGACAGCTTGCTCTTGCAAGCGCGGCGCCTCGTCCTTTGATGGCGGGGCATGAACCGTTCCACGATTGGCGTTCCCAAAGAAATCAAGCCTCAGGAAAACCGCGTCGCGCTCACCCCGTCGGCGGCGTATCAACTCATCAAGCAGGGCCACCGCGTTCTGGTCGAACGCGGCGCCGGCGCGGGCTCGGGCTTTCTGGATGATGAATACGAGCGCGCGGGCGCCGTGCTGGTCGAGGGCGCGGAGCCGGTCTTTGCGGAGGCGGACATCATCGTCAAGGTCAAGGAGCCGCAGCCGGTGGAAATCGCGCGACTGCGGCGCGGACAGATCCTCTTCACCTATCTGCATCTCGCGGCGAACCGGGAGCTGACCGAGGGCTTGCTGGCCTCGGGCTGCACGGCGGTGGCGTATGAGACGATCGAACTCAATCACCGGCTGCCGCTGCTGGAGCCGATGAGCGAGATCGCCGGCGCGATGTCGGTGATGGTGGGGGCGTATCATCTCGCGCGCCACCAGGGCGGGCGGGGCATTCTGCTCGGCGGCGTGCCGGGCGTGCTGCCGGGGAAGGTGGTCGTCATCGGCGGCGGCACGGCGGGGGTCAATGCCGCGCGTGTGGCCACGGGGTTGGGCGCGGATGTCACTATTCTCGAAGTCGATCTGGAGCGGATGCGTTTTCTCGACATCACCATGCACACGGCGCACACGCTGTATTCGACGGAGGCGAGCCTGATGACGCTGCTGCCGCAGGTCGATCTCATCATCGGCGCGGTGCTGGTGCCGGGCGCGAAGGCGCCGAAGCTCATCACGCGGGAGATGCTGCGGTTGATGCCGAAGGGCAGCGTGCTGGTGGACATCGCCGTCGATCAAGGCGGGTGCGCGGAAACCACCCGCCCTACCACCCACGCGGCGCCGACGTATGAGGAGGAAGGCGTCATCCACTATTGCGTGGCCAACATGCCGGGCGCCTTCGCGCGCACGGCGACACAGGCGCTCAACAACGTGACGCACCGGTATTTGCACTTGATGGCAGATCACGGACTGGCCGCCGCGTGCCGGCTGCGGCCGGAATTGGCCAAGGGAGTGAATTGCCACGCGGGCCAGGTGGCGTGTCAGCCGGTTGCCGAGGCGCACGGGCTGCCGTTCGTGGCCTACGAAGGATGAGCCGGCGAGGGTCGTATCGTCTGTGGGTTGACATGCCGCCGCCGCCCGCTAAAGCGACAGAGGTATCCGGTGACGCCACCGTGTGTTCTCCCACTTTCTCTTTATGAGCGATCACGCGATACCTTTGGGACTTTCTTTTGACGATGTGCTGTTGGTGCCCGCCCACAGCGACGTGCTTCCGGGTGAAGCCGAAGTCGGCACGACCTTGACCGACACCATCCCGCTCAACATCCCGGTCGTATCCGCCGCCATGGATACGGTGACCGAGGCGGAGCTGGCCATCGCACTCGCGCGGGAGGGCGGACTGGGGGTCATCCACCGCAACATGCCGATCTCGGACCAAGCCGCGCAAATTGCGCGCGTGAAGCGCTCGGAAAACACCGTCATCGCGCATCCCTTCACCGTCAGCCGCATGTTGTCGCTGGGAGAATTGCAGGAGGTGATGGCGGAAAAGGGCGTGGCGGGATTCCCCGTCGTCGATGCGGCGGGCAAGCTCGAAGGCATGGTGACCAACCGCGATATCTGGTATGTCGAGAATCCCGGCCTGCTGGTGGCCGATGTGATGACGCCGCTGGAAAAACTCGTCACCGCGCCGGAAGGCACCAGCCTGGAGGACGCGAGGCGCGTGCTCTACAAACACCGCATCGAAAAACTGCCGTTGCTGCGCGCGGACGGCACGCTGGCCGGGCTCATCACCAGCCAGGACATTGAAAAACGCCAACGTTTCACCCACGCCAGCAAGGACGTCAAAGGCCGGCTGCGGGTGGGGGGCGCGGTCGGGGTCGGTGAGGATGCCGTGGAACGCGCGCGCGCCTTGGCCGAGGCCGGGGCGGACGCTCTCTTCATCGACGCGGCGACCGGGCACACCTCACGGGTGCTGGCGGTGGTGGCGAAAATCGTTTCCGAAGTTGGCTGCGAAGTCGTGGCGGGCAATGTGGTCACACCCGAAGGCGCGCGGGATTTGCACAAAGCCGGGGCGAGCGCGGTCAAAGTGGGCGTCGGTCCCGGCTCCATTTGCACCACGCGCGTCATCGCGGGCGTGGGGGTGCCGCAATTTTCAGCGGTGCAGGCCGTGGCCGGCTGGGCGCGGGAGAATGGCGTGCGGGTCATCGCGGACGGGGGCATCCGTTACTCCGGGGATGTCGTCAAGGCATTGGCGGCGGGGGCGGATCTCGTCATGCTCGGCTCGCTGCTGGCGGGCACGGCGGAAAGCCCCGGCAATCTCATCCAGCATCAAGGCCGCACCTTCAAAGAATATCGCGGCATGGGCAGCCTGAAAGCGATGCGCAAAGGTTCCGGCGACCGCTACGGCCAGAATTCCTCCGGAAAGCTCGTGCCCGAGGGCGTGGAAGGCCGCGTGCCATATCGCGGGCCGCTGCGCGACACCATCTTCCAACTCATCGGCGGGCTGCGTTCCGGCATGGGCTACACCGGCGCGCACAATTTGGCCGAACTGCGTGAAAAGGCTCGCTTCCTCCGCATCACCGCCGGCGGCCTCCGCGAAAGCCACGCCCATGATATCGTCGTCACCGAAGAGCCGGTGAATTATCAAATGACGCACTGAGGGGGACTTATGGAGTGCGAGGGCTTGCCCCCGCTTTTCGACTCACCGGCTTGCCGGTGAGGGGGACGGGGAGAGCGCCGGGAAGCAAGTGACGGCCGGG
>CAZQUC010000466.1:0-3508 GCA_964596095.1 uncultured Enterobacteriaceae bacterium | reverse complement strand
GGCCGAAGGTCGGCGAGACCGCGCCGAGTTGCGCGAGCGCCAGAATGCCGCCGATGGCGGCGCACAAACCACAGAGGACGTAGGCGGTCGTGACGAGGCGCCGGGTGTTGAGCCCGGCTTTGCGCGCCGCTTCGACGCTGTGCCCGGTGGCGCACAGTTGCCGGCCAAAGCGCGTGCGAGTCAGGGTGAGGTGGCCCGCGATCAAGACGACCGCGCCGATCAGCACTGGCGTCGGCACACCGGCGGTGCGGCTGGAGCCGAGATGTAGGAACGCGTCGGGCAGGCCGAGGGATCGTGTCTGCGTGATCCACAGCGCCGCGCCGCGCCCCAGCCACAGCGTGCCGAGCGTGACGATGAAAGCGGCGATGCCCAGCCGGGTGACGAGCAGACCGTTCAACAGCCCGCACAGCAATCCCATCAACAGGATCACGGCCAGCGCGACCGGCAGCGGCGCGCCGCCGGCGAGCAGTTTAGCCGCGACGGCGGCGGTGACGGCCATGATCGCGCCGACGGAAAGATCCACGCCCGCGACCATCAGCACGAAGGTCATGCCCGCCGCGAGGACGGCGGTCGGCGCGGACTGCACGAGCAGGTTTTCCAGGCTGGCCCAGGACAGGAAACCGGGGGTCAGCACACCGAAGACCACGAGCACCGTGACGAAGAGCACGATGACCGCATGGTTCAGCAGAAAGAGGGCAGCGTGTCTCATGAGGCGGTTTCCGGATTGGTCTCGTGATGGGTGAGGGAAGCCCGCAGCATGGCTTGAGGATCGTAATGAGGACCGGTGAATTCACCCGCCAGCCGTCCACGGCTGAGGACGAGAAGGCGGTCGCACAGCGCGGTCAGTTCCTCTTCCTCCGACGAGATGAGCAGCACCCCGGTGCCGGCCTCCGCCAGATCGAAGATGAGCTGATAGATTTCAAGTTTCGCCGCCGCATCGATGCCGCGCGTGGGTTCGTCGAGAATGAGCACCCGCGGCTGGGTCAACAGCCAGCGCGCCAGCACCGCTTTCTGTTGATTGCCCCCGCTGAGGCGCCGGATGGCCTGCCCGCCGCCGTGCGGGGCGTGCAACCGCACCGAGGCGCCCGCTTCCTCCGTGGCCGCGCGCAACCGCGGGGTGGACAGGAAGCCCGGCCACGCCCGGGCATACTGCGGCAGCGTGGCCAGCGCGATGTTATCGGTCACCGAAGCGCCGGCGCAGATGCCGTCTTCGCCGCGGCTTTCCGTGAGCAGGGCCAGGCCCGCGCGGATGCGCTTACGCGGGCCGCCGGTCAGACGTTTTCCTAACAAGATCACTTCGCCGGACGCATGACGGTCCAAGCCGAAGAGCAACCGCGCCAGCTCCGTGCGGCCGGCTCCCATCAATCCCGAGAGGCCGAGGATTTCCCCGCGATGCAGCGTGAAGGAAATGTCCCGCACCACGCCGGTGTCGCCGAGACCGCGCACTTCCAGCAGCGGCTCCGTTTTGGCGCGCGGCGCCGGGCGTTCGGGGAAGAGGCCTTTCACCTCCCGTCCGGCCATGTGGGTGACCAGCTTCTCGCGGTCGAACTCCCGCGCTTCTCCCTCCGCCGCCACGACACCGTCGCGCAAGACGAGGATGTGGTCGCACAACCGCAGCATGTCGCCCATCGCATGGGAGATGAAAACGAAGGCGCAGCCTTCCTCCTGCAACCGGCGCACCAACGCGAACAACCGCTGGCATTCCGGCGGGCTGAGCGAGGTGGTCGGCTCGTCGAGAATGATGAGCTTCGGCGCGCCGCGCAGGGCTTTGGCGATTTCCACGAGTTGCCGCTCGCCCGGACTCAGGCGCTCCAGCGGCAGATGCGGCGAATGCGCCAAGCCCACCCGTTGCAGCAGCGCCTCCGCCTCGCGGGCCAGCGCCGGGCGGCTGATGAACGGGCCACGGCGCGGAAAGGCGGTGAGAAAGAGGTTTTCGGCGAGGGTCAGGTTCGGAAACAAATTCAGCTCCTGATGCACGAAGGCGATGCCCGCGGCGGTCGCGGCGGCGGGGGTGCGCGGCGCGTAGGGTTGCCCGGCAAGGCGCATCGTTCCGCCGTCGGGGAGCAGATTGCCGCCCGCCAGATTCATCAGCGTGGACTTCCCGGCTCCATTGCCGCCCGCCAGGCCGAGGACCTTTCCGGCCGGCACGGAGGCGCTGACCCCGCGCAGCACGGGCACGCCGTGAAAGGCCTTGGTCACATTCTGAAATTCAAACAGCGGGTTCATGGTCGTCCGTCAATCCAGCCGCGCGCGGTGGCGCAACGTGTCGAGGGCGGCGGCCAGCAGGATGACGGCGCCCTTGATCATCATGATCGTGAAATGGGAGAGGCCGGTCAGGTTCAGCGCGTTGTCCAGCAGGGTCAGAAACAGCACGCCGGACAGGGTCCAGAGCACGCTGCCGCGTCCGCCGAACAGGCTGGTGCCGCCGATGACCGCCGCGCCGATGATGTCGAGCATCATGCGGTCGCCCATCACGGGGGAGCCGGTTTCCAGCCGCGCGGTCAGCAGCACGGAAGCGCCCGCCGCGCAGAGGCCGCTGATGACGTAGGACAGCATCACCGTTCGCGCCACCGGCACGCCGGAAACATGGGCCGTGCGCGCATTGTGCCCGAGGGCCTGCAGCCGGCGGCCGAAGATTGAGCGCGTGAGCAGCAGATGCAGCAGCACCACCACGCCCGCGCCCACGGCCAGCGCGACGGGGAGGCTTTGCCCGATCATCAGAAACGGAGGAGGCAGGTCCGCCACGGGCCGTGATCGCACACTCCACACCGCCAGCCCCGACACCGCCATCATCGTGGTGAGGGTGACGATGAAGGCCGGCATCCTCAGATGCGCCACCGCGAGGCCGTTCACGCAGCCTACCGCGCCGCCGGTGAGCAGCATCAACCCGATCGCAGCGGGCACCGCGACCGCACTGCCCGCCATCCAGCCTTCGGTCAAGCTCATCACGCTGGCGCCGGCCACGGAGGCCAGCGCGATGATCCCCGTCGCGGAAAGATCGATGCCGCCGCCCGTCAGCACCACCGTCTGCCCCGACGCCGCCAGCAGCAGCGGCAACATGGCTCCCGCGGCATTCAGCAGATTGCCCGTCGAAAGCAGGCCGGGCGTGAACGGCCCCAGCGCCAGCGGCAGCAGCACGCACAGCAGCGGCACGAACCATTCCGAGCGAAGCAGGCGGAGGAACATGCGCGGTTATTTCCCGATGTTGGCGCCCCACATCTCGGCGGAGACGTCGTTCATGTTGCCGCGATGGATGACAAAGCCGGCGTCGTGGATCAAGGGCGCGACTTCCTTCCCGGCGCGCAGGTCGCTGATGGCCTGCACGCTGGCCTTCGCTTCAAAATAAACATTCTGCACCCCTGTCGCATCCAGATAGCCCTCCTCCAGCATCCGCCACGCCGTGGCATCGCCATCGAACCCACCCAGCAACACATGCCCCGGCTCGCCGGCTTTGTGATATTTCCCCGCGTTCTTCAATGCGCTGACGATGCCGGGGAACAGGAAGTCC
>CAZQUC010000465.1:0-3522 GCA_964596095.1 uncultured Enterobacteriaceae bacterium | reverse complement strand
GCCCGTATGTCATTGGCGCGGGTCTGGACGAATCGGTCGCGGGCGAGCCCAAAGCACTGGAAGGCCGCTTCGTCAATCTCTTCGATCCCGAACTGCGACCCGTCCGCACTGTCACTCTCATGCCCGGCGCGCGCGTCTTTCTGCTCGATCTCGACGCGGCGGCTTCCGCAGAGAGCAAAGAGCAGGAGCCGCGCGTTCTCGCCTCCGCCTGCAAGGCGCTGCCGCTCCCGCCGCGCGCCGACGGCTCCGTCGCCTGGACCGTCGAAGGCGTGGGCGACACGCCGGCGATCGTCTTGCTCGCCAGCGCCAAGCCGCCCCGCGCGGTGCAGCTTGACGGCCAGCCGCTCACCACCTTCACGCACGACGCCCAAGAGGGCCTGCTCCACCTCCGCTTCCCCAACGAACCCCGGCCTCGCGAACTAACCATCGCGTGGTAGCAGACGGGAAAGAATGTGGCGGCGCGTTTTGGAGTGCGGAGGCTGGCCTCCGCTTTTCGGCTCACCGGCTTGCCGGTGAGTGGGCGGTGGAGAGAGAAGGCAAGAAAGGGTCTGTTCGGAGTTCGGGAGCCTGATGTGTCCCGCCACGAGGGGCAAGCCCCTCACCCCCCAGAGCGGAGGCACGCCGTCCGCACTCCACAGCGCGGCCTCGTCAAGCGACTTTGCGCAAAAAGTCGCGCGGCCATTGACGGTGGCGGCGCGTGGTCTTTGGTCCGGACCTCTCCCGGCTGTCGCGCCCCGTTTTTTTCCCCGACCATCCATGAGCGAACCCGCACTGAACCACGCCCACGTCACCAAACTCTCGACCACCTTCAATCTCAATCTCCGCTCGGTGGCCGCCACGGCGGCGCTGCTGGCGGAGGGAGCGACGGTGCCCTTCATCGCGCGGTATCGGAAGGAAAAGACGGGCGAGCTGGACGAGGTGGCGATCCAGAATATCCGCGACGGCCTGGAGCGCTTGCAGGAACTCGATTCCCGCCGCGAGTCGATCCTCAAATCGCTGGACGAACGCAAGCTGCTCTCCGCGGACCTCAAAACAAAGCTCGACGCCGCCGAGACCCTGGCGCGGCTGGAGGATCTCTACGCGCCCTATCGCCCGAAGAAGCGCACCCGCGCCATGATCGCGAAGGAAAAAGGGCTGGAGCCATTGGCGGAACTCATCCTGGCCCAGGACGCTGCCACCGACCCGCTCAAGGAAGCGGAAGCCTACGTCACCACCGGCCAGACTTTGGAAAACGAAGAGTTGCACGTGAAAACTCCCGCCGAAGCGCTGGCCGGCGCGCGGGACATCATCGCGGAGCGCGTCTCCGACGACGCGACGGCGCGCCAGCAGGTGCGCGAATTGTTCCTCACCCGCGCGCAGATCAAATCGAAGGTTCTGCCGGGCAAAGAAACCGAGGGCGCGAAATTCAGCGATTATTTCGAATGGATCGAACCCGCCGCGTCGGCCGCCGGCCATCGCATCCTCGCCATGCGCCGCGGGGAAAAAGAGGGCTTCCTCATGGTGCGCCTCCAGCCCGAGGAGGCGGACGCGCTGGGCATTTTGGAGAAACTCTTCCTGCGCCCGGCCAGCCAGGGCGGCGGCGGTCCCTGCACCGCGCAGGTCAAGGAGGCCGTCACCGATGCCTACAAGCGTCTGCTCGCGTTTTCGATGGAGGCCGAAGCACGCCTGTTCTTCAAAAAGAAGGCTGACGAGGAAGCCATCCGCGTCTTCGCGGGCAATATCCGCGAGCTGTTGATGGCCTCGCCACTGGGCCAGAAGACCATGCTCGCCATCGACCCCGGCTTCCGCACCGGCTGCAAGTGCGTGGTGCTCGACCGCCAGGGCAAGCTGCTCATCAACGGCGTGATCTATCCCGAGCAAGGCGCGGCCAAAGCGATCGAAGCCGCCAAGGCCGTGAAGGCGCTCGTCGAAAAATATAGCGTCGAAGCCATCGCCATTGGCAACGGCACCGCCGGCCGCGAAACGGAAGGGTTCATCCGCAAGCTCGGCCTGCCCAAGTCGATCGTCGTCGTGATGGTCAATGAAAGCGGCGCGTCGATCTATTCCGCCAGCGAAGTCGCGCGCGAGGAGTTTCCCACGCAGGACATCACCGTGCGCGGCGCGGTCAGCATCGGGCGGCGGTTGATGGATCCGCTCGCCGAGTTGGTGAAAATCGACCCCAAGAGCATCGGCGTCGGCCAGTATCAGCACGACGTCGATCAGATCGCGCTGAAAAAATCGCTCGACGACGTGGTGGTGTCCAGCGTCAACCGCGTGGGCGTGGAACTCAATACCGCGTCGAAACAACTCTTGAGTTACGTCTCCGGCCTCAACGCGCGCACCGCCGCCAACATCGTGGCGTGGCGCGACGAGCACGGCGCCTTCAAGTCGCGCGCCGAATTGCTCAAAGTGCCCGGCCTCGGCCCCAAGGCGTTCGAGCAAAGCGCGGGCTTCCTCCGCGTGCGTGGCGCGTCGTATCCGCTCGACGCCAGCGGCGTCCATCCCGAGCGTTATGACTTGGTGGAAAAAATGGCCGGCGACCTCGGTTGCGCCGTCGCGGAGCTGATGGCCGACGCCGCCAAGCGCGCGAAAATCGACCAACAGCGCTACGTCACCGACGAGGTCGGCCTCCCCACGCTCAACGACATTCTCAACGAACTCGCCAAGCCCGGCCGCGACCCGCGCGAGCAATTCGAAGCCTTCAGTTTCGCCGAAGGCGTGGAAAAAATGGAAGACCTCCAACCCGGCATGAAGCTCCCCGGCGTCATCACCAACGTCACCGCCTTCGGCGCCTTCGTGGACATCGGCGTGCATCAGGACGGCCTCGTCCACATCAGCCAATTGTCCGACGATTTCGTCAAGGATCCCGCCGACGTGGTCAAGCCCGGCCAGCGCGTGTCCGCCACCGTGGTGGAGATCGATCTCCCCCGCAAACGCATCGCCCTCTCGCTGAAATCCAAACCGGAAATCCCCGCGCCCGGCGAAAAACGCGAACGCGGCCCCCGCCCCGCCGCAGGCCCCCGCGACGACCGCCGCGGCCCCCGCCCCGCGCGCGGCGCGGACTCCTTCGGCAGCCTCGGCCAGGCCTTCGGCGGTTCATGGCTCGATCAGGCGGCGAAGAAGAAGTGAGAAAGGGTCTGTGAACGGTCATGGCGAAGCCATACCAGCCACAGCAGCCGGGGGTTGAGCACCAGCGATACCCCCGGACCGACGGAATAAAATGCCTTCGATCCCGGAGAGATCGCAGCCGGCGTGCGAGCGATCCGGTGGCCTCTCCTCCCCGAAGAAGGTCTGCTGCGATCCCTTCGGGATCGAAACGTGAGGGAACGCCAAACCGGGGGTATCGCGGTGCTCAACCCCCGGCTGCTGTGGCTGCGATGGCTCTGCCATCGGCGGCTCGTGGCTTGATCAGGCGGCAACAAAGAAGGGGGGCGGGCGTCCCGCCTGCCCGGTGCAAACAGAATCTGGCAGGCGGGACGCCCGCTCTCCTTCTTTTCCCTCCTCACGAACCACGCTGGAAATTTCGCCGCGCGCGCCATCATC
>CAZQUC010000464.1:0-3525 GCA_964596095.1 uncultured Enterobacteriaceae bacterium | reverse complement strand
TGGATCGCGACGGCCCCAAGCTCAATGCCGTCATCGCGATCAATCCGGAAGCCGAAGCCCTCGCCGCCGCGTTGGACAAGGAGCGCGCCGCCCAAGGCCCGCGCGGCCCGCTGCACGGATTGCCGATCTGGCTCAAGGATAACCTCGACACCGCCGGCGCCATGCCCACCACCGCCGGGTCGCTGGCGCTGGCCGCCTCGCGCGCGCCGCGCGATGCCTTCGTGGTGGCCAAACTGCGCGCGGCAGGCGCGCTCATCCTCGGCAAGACGAATCTCAGCGAGTGGGCGAATTTCCGCGGTCGGCGCTCGACGAGCGGCTGGAGCGGGCACGGCGGGTTGACGCGCAATCCCTATGTGCTCGACCACAATCCCAGCGGCTCGAGTTCGGGATCGGCGGTGGCGGCGGCCGCGAGCCTGGGCGCGGCGGCGGTCGGCACCGAAACCAACGGCTCCATTCTCTCGCCTGCCTCGTGCTGCGGCATCGTGGGCCTCAAACCCACCGTCGGCCTCGTCAGCCGCCGTGGCATCATTCCCATCGCCCACACCTTCGACACCGCCGGACCGATGACCCGCACCGTGCGCGAGACAGCCCTGCTGCTGGGCGCCATGGCCGGCGCCGATCCGGAAGACCCCGACACCGCCGAGGCGGCCAGACGGGCGGAAAAAGATTACACGACGTTTCTCAAGCCCGAGGCGCTGCACGGCCGCCGTCTTGGCTGGGTGCGGCAATTCGACGCCCTGCACCCGGTGGTGGAAACGCTCCGGCCGCGCGTGATCGCGCTCTTGCGGGAGCACGGCGCGGAGGTCGTCGAGGTGCCGCAGGTCATCGATTATCAGGCCCTCGGCCGCGCCGCGTATCTGGTGATGCTTTATGAATTCAAGGCGGATCTTAATGCCTACCTCACGTCATTGGGAGAGGCCGCGCCGGTGCGCACCCTGGCCGAGGTGATCGCCTTCAACGAACAGCACGCGGACCGCGAACTCGTCCATTTCGGCCAAGAGACCCTCATCGCCGCCGAGGCCCTCGGCGATCTTTCCTCCCCGGAATACGTGGAAGCGCTCACCCTCTGCCGCCGGGTGGCCCGCAACGAAGGCATCGACGCGGTGATGAACGAGCATCGGCTCGACGCCCTGCTCGCCCCGACCCGCACCCCGGCGACGAAGACCGATCTCCAGCGCGGCGGGGATCCCGGCGGCGCCAGCGCCGGCCCCGCCGCCATTGCCGGGTATCCCAGCCTCACTCTGCCCGCCGGTTGGGTCGGGCCGCTGCCCGTGGGCGTGAATTTTTTCGGACGCGCCTGGAGCGAACCTGTTTTGTTGGGGGCGGCTTTCGTGCTCGAACAAGCGCTCCAAGCCCGCAAGCCACCGGCGTTTCTTCCTTCGCTGCCGGAGGGAGAATAAAGCATCAGAGGTAGGGTGGCGCCTCCAGCCCGCCTTCCACGGCGGCCAGGATGGCCACCCTACCCGCCAGGCTTTGCCGCCTGGAAGGCCGAGTCGTCGAGGTCCAGCCGGTAAAGAATCTGGTTGTAGTCGTAGCGCGGGGTGGGTTGCTTCGCGCCGCTGAAGGTGGCGGTGTAGGTGCCCTCGAAGATCAGCACCGGCGTGTTGTCCGGCGCGAATTCAGCGTGGATGAAGGGATTGTAGAATGAGTAGTCGTCATGGCTGAGCACTTTCACGGCCGGTCCCCACGGGCCGGTGGGCGCGTCGGCTTCCGCATACCAGATTTCGCCGAAGGCCGAGGGCGCGCCGAAATTCTGGCAAAAAATGGCGACCCACCGCTCGCGCCACGGATGCCAGATGATGGAGCCGCGATGAGGTTCGATGGCCTTGCCGTCCGCCGCCGCGGTCACGTGTTTCTGCGGCTCCAGCTTTTCCCATTGCGAGGGGTCCGCCCAGGCCTCGTAGCTGACCGGGCAACGCAAATTGGGGAATGGATCGCCGAACATAAGCCACGCCCGGCCCTCGGGATCGGTCCAGCGCACCGCATGACCTTCCGGCAACGCGGGCGACGGCGGACCGCCCTCGGTTTTGGTCCAGACCACTTTCAGCGGATCGAAGCGCGCGGTCTCGTCGTTCCACACGCCGAGGCCGGTTTCGTAGCTTTCCAACGGCGGCTTGATCTTGTGATACGCGCATACCAAGCGGTCGCTCCCCTCGCGGTCGGGCAGCACGGCCAGCCCGCTGATCCATGTCGGACCCGCACCGGGGAATGGCGCCAGCACGCGCGGGCGACCGGTGTCATCGCGGAAATAATCCACCGTGAGGCGGAGCGGCGCTTCGATGGAGGTCAAGCGCGGGGCGGTCGTGCCGCCGGTCATGTGGAAGAGGCCCAGCACGTAATGCGGCATCGTGGTGTCGCCCCACATCCAGTATTTTTTGCCGCCATAGACGACGCTCTGAATGCTGTCGCAGCCGAAGACGCCGGACTCCTTCCCCTCGGTTTCCAGCCCGAGCTTTTGGCTCTCGGCGAAGAGGCCGGCACCGGTCAGGCGGCCGAGCCGCTTGGCGGGGAGCGCGCGTTTCACCTTGACGGTCGCGGCGCCGCCCGGCGTGGGCGTGAGCCGGACACCACGGTTGCCGAACCCATCGGCGGGCACTTCGTAGCCGTGGCCGCTGACGGTGAACCACGTGAGCACGCCATTCAATTCCGGCGCATCGCAGGCGATCCGTCCGGCGTTGTCGGTCACGAAGCGCAAGCCGTGCGTGGTGCGCAATTCCACGAGCGACACCGGCCAGCCGTTGTCGTCATCGACGACGTCGATACGAAAGGGTCGCGAAGTATCGGCAAGGGCCGCCACGGCAAAAAGCCACAGACCGGCGAGAAGAACGAACGGGGTGCGGGGTTTCATGGGTTCATTTTTCGGGGAGGCAAAAATAGTCACGGGCATTGCGGTAGCAAATGTCGGCCACCACATTGCCGACCAGCTCGAAATCGCGCGGCAGCAGGCCTTGCTCGATCTCGCGTCCGAGAATCCGGCACAGCAAGCGCCGAAAATACTCGTGCCGCGTGAAGCTGAGGAAGCTGCGGCTGTCGGTGAGCATGCCCACGAAGCGGCTCAGCAGGCCGAATTGGCTCAGCGCCTCCAACTGACGGGTCATGCCGTCCAATTGATCGTTGAACCACCAGCCGCTGCCGAATTGCAGCTTGCCGGGCACGGAGCCGTCCTGGAAGGCGCCGATCATCGCCGCCACCATCTCGTTGTCGCCGGGATGGATGTTGTAAATGATGGTGCGGGCCAGCGCGTTCTCGCGGTCGAGCCGGTCGAGGAACCGCGCCAAGGCGCGCGCGTCGCCGGGATTGCCGATGACATCACCGCCCGCGTCCGGACCCAGCGCCGCCGCCAGACGCGAGCTGACATTGCGCAACGGGCCGTAGTGGTATTGCTGCGTCCAGCCTTGCGCGTGATCGCGCCGGGCCTCTTCGTGGAGAAAGGCGCTGTGCAAGACAACGAGATCGTGGGCGTCGGGCGAGGTTCCCCCCAACACGCGGGCGAAGGCCGACGCTGCGTCCTCGCGGGTGGCCTCC
>CAZQUC010000463.1:0-3532 GCA_964596095.1 uncultured Enterobacteriaceae bacterium | reverse complement strand
TCCATCACCTGCCGGTAAGCGGGCACGCCGGAATCGAGTTGAAGACGGAACGGCAACATGGCGGGGCGCTTTCTCCGTGAAAGCGGATCGGTGTTTTACTGTATCAGAACACCGATACAGTTGCAAGCCCAAAAAAACGCAAAGAATCTTCACGGCTTCGGCTTCGCTTGCGCGTCCCGGCGGGCCGGAAGAAATGCGCCGGTCGTGAGGAGGACTCCCAACCTGTCGGCCCGCGCGTCCCCTTGGCGTCGTCGTTTTCTCTCGTCCCTCGGGGACCGCCACATCGGCGCGCTCAACACCTGCCCGCTTTTCGCCACCAGGACCTCACCGCCACGCCTGATTTTCTCGAACCAGCGCTTGGTCTGCGCCGGCACCGCCAGCGGATGATACATACCGTGCCGCTGCTCCCCGGCAAATCCTCCACAACGGCGCTTGTGGCGCGGCGCATCCAGGCCTAGGCTGGACGGGTTGGCAGGGCCAACCCACTTCACTTTCTTCAGATGAGAAACAAAATCCTGGGCTGTCTTGGCGTCCTGCTGGTGCTGGCGCTTTTTGCCAGCGTGATGCTCAACATCGGTCTGCTCTCCAGCCGCTTCGCGGGCTTAGCCGGCGGGTTGACGCCCGTGCGGAAACCCACGCCCTTCCAAGCCACCGAAATCCAGCCCGCAGACTCGACGACCACCAAGACACGCCTGGTGCAAATCGATCTCGAAAGCATCATCTTCTCCGGGATCGTCGAAGACCTGAAACGCGCGCTCCGCCAAGCCGCAGCCGACGACACCGTGGCCGCCATCGTGCTGCGGATCAATTCCCCCGGCGGCGAAGTCACGGCCTCGGACACGCTCTATCAAGAGGTGAAAGACACCGCCGCCAAGAAACCGGTGGTCGTCTTCATGGATAGCATCGCGGCGTCGGGCGGGTATTACATCGCGTGCGGCGCGAGCCGGGTGGTGGCGCATCCGACCGGCATCACGGGCAGCATCGGCGTCATCATGCAGATGCCGGCGTATCAGGAACTGATGGGCAAGGTGGGCGTGGAGATGCGCACCTTCAAAAGCGGGGCCATGAAAGATGCCGGCTCCGGCTCGCGACCGATGACGGAAGAGGAAAAACAATATTTCCAAACACTCATCGGGCAAAATTACGAGCGGTTTGTCAATATCGTCGCCACCGCGCGCGGGCTGTCGGCGGAGGCTCTCAAAACCGGACTGGCCGACGGGCGGATTTTCCTCGGCGAAGAGGCGAAAGCCCACGGGCTGGTGGACGAGGTCGGCTACATCGAACAAGCCTACGAGGTCGCGCGCACGCTCGCCAAAGCGCCCGGCGCCGCGGTCATCCGCTACGAGCGCCCGTTCAATTGGCGCGGGCTGGCCGGCCTACTCGGCGACGCGGAAACCCCGGCCACGCCCCACCGCGTGGAAATCGATCTCGTCCCGCGCTTGTTACCGCCGCTGCAACCGGGACGTTGTTATTATCTGTGGTCCGGCCTGGCCGATTAAAACGCGCCGATGGTCGAAGAAATCACGCGGCGTGTGCTGGGCGACATGGCGCTCTGGCTCCTGCTCGCCCTCGGGCTGGGGCTGCTATGGCATGCGGCAGTCACCTTGTTCATGCGCCGGGAACTGAGCACCGCTCCGCTGCCGGGCCTGCTGCGCGAGGAAGCGGAATTGTGGAAAGACCTGCCGCCCGATTGGGAAGAGCAGGCGTTCGCCGCCGAGCGCCCGGCACGCCCCGGCACACCGTGCGATGTCTATGACCTCGGCGTGGCGCTGGTGCTGCTGGCGCTGCTCGTGCTGCCCTTCGCTCTCTTCGCCGCGGGCGCCGACCCTTCAGTGGCGGCCCCCGAAGCGGGCCGGGAAGCCGCCTCCGCCGCGAAAGTCCTCAGCGCTCAAGAGGTGATCGCCGGCATCGGCCAAAGTTTGCTCCTGGTCGCCGTGTTGGCGGTGTATCTGACGGGCCGGCGGCGTTCGCTGCGCGAGTGGTTCGGCCTCCGCCCCTTCTCGCCGCCGGAAGCCGCCGTGTTCGTGGGCAAAGCCGCACTCTGGACGCTGGCCGGCGGGTTGGCGGTTTACGGCTTGGCCGAGGTCTTGCAACGCCGCCTCTGGCTGCCGCTGGAGATCGAAACCGGCCCGCAGGAAATCGTGGAAACCGTGGCCCGCGCCGGAAGCTGGACCGCCCGCTTCTGGCTCGCCTTTTCCGCCTGTCTCATCGCGCCCGTGGCCGAGGAACTCGTCTTCCGCGGTTTTTTGTATCCTGTCTGCCGCCGCTTCACCAGCGCCGTCTTTGCCACGCTGCTGACCGGGCTGGTCTTCGGGCTGGTGCATGCGAATCTCCACGGCATCCTGCCGCTGGGCCTCTTCGGCGTCATTCTCACCCTCGCGTATGAACGCGAACGCAGCCTCGCGTTGCCCATCGCCATCCACATGTTATTCAACGCCACCACACTCTTCATGCTGTGGGTCTTCGGTCACAACCCCTCCGCGCCGTGAGCCGTCTCCGCCTGGCCGATCTGGGCGAAGACCGTCTCGTCGCCCGGCTCACCCGCGGCCTGCCCACGAGTGCCACTCTGCTCGTCGGTCCTGGCGACGATTGCGCAGTCCTTGCCGGGCCGAACGCGCGGCGGCGCCAGTTGCTCAAAACCGACGCGCTCGTCGAAGGCATCCATTTTCTCCCCACCGCGCCGCCCGCCGCCGTGGGTTGGAAAGCCGCCGCGCGCGCGGTCAGCGACATCGCGGCCATGGGCGGATGGCCGACCCACGCGCTCGTCACCCTCGCCGCGCCGCCGACATGCGACGTCGCGTGGCTGACCGGCGTGTATCGCGGCCTCGCGCGCGCCGCCCGGCGGTTCAGGTTTTCCATCGCCGGCGGCGAAACGTCCGGCGCTCCTACCGGCAACGCCGTGGTCATTGCCGTCACCTTGCTGGGCGAGGTCGAGGCGAAATGCTGCGTGCTCCGCTCCGGCGGCCGTCCCGGCGATGTGTTGGCCGTGACCGGACGACTCGGCGGTTCTTTGGCCGGATGGCATCTGAAATTCCAACCGCGCCTCGACGAAGCCCGCTGGCTGGCGCAACACTTCCGCCCTACCGCGATGATGGATCTCAGCGATGGCCTCGCCCAAGACTTGCCCCGCCTCGCCGCCGCCAGCGGCACGGGCTGGCGTCTGGACGTGAAAGCGATTCCGCGACGCCGCGGCGCCACCCTCGCGCAAGCCCTCGGCGATGGCGAGGACTTCGAGTTGCTCCTCGCCGTGCCGCCGCGCCGCTGGACCGCGCTGCAAACCGCCTGGGCCAAACGCTTTCCCCGTCTCCCTCTGACCCGCATCGGCCAGTTGACACCCGCCGGCCTTACCGAGCCGCCGCTCCACGGCGGCTATGCGCATTTTTCGTGAATGAAAGGAAAGGAAGGGGCGGGCGTCCCGCCCATAAGCATATACCTCATTAACAAAATCCGTTGGATTTCAGATAGCGGCGTAAGGCATCCTGGCGAACCACCACCGATGGCAACGCCATCGCCACCCCAGCAGCCGGGGGTT
>CAZQUC010000462.1:0-3545 GCA_964596095.1 uncultured Enterobacteriaceae bacterium | reverse complement strand
CGCGCCCTCGGTCCACCGCGCCCAGCCGATCTGCACCGGCTCGTCGGTCGAGCCCTTCTCCGCGCCGGCGGACTCAAAATCCAGCGCGCAAAATTCGATGGGAACGGCGGTCATGATCGATGAAGCAAAGGCGCTCCATGCAACGCCCGCGCGGGCTTCCCGCAAGTCCCGTTCGCCCGCCACCGCGTCTCAGCGCCGCCGCAGCCGGTAGAACTTCACGCCAGTCGGAGTGGGCACGGTGAGTTTGTTGTTCGCGACGCCGGGAGCTTCGGTCCAGCCGTTCAGCGTCGCGCTTTCCTCCAGCACCCAACCGGTCACGCCGGCGGGCCAGGAAATTTCCACCGCCGCTCCTTGGCGGACCACGCTGAGTTCCGGCGGCGGGCCTGCGGGTTCGAGTTGGTAAAGGAGCGCGATGTCCTCGGGAGGCAGGGCGCGGTCGTAGATCCGCACGTCGTCGAGCCATCCCTGGAAGGCGAGCGTGTAGGCCGCGGTATTTTGATCCGGGGTTCGGGCGCCGAGGCTCACCGGCGCGGCGCTGGCCTGCAACGTCGCCGGCGGCCCGGCCGAGCCGACCTCCACGCCATCGACATACAGGGCCATCATGCCTTCGCCTTGATCGAAGACCGCGGCCAGATGCTGCCAGTCGCCGGTGGGGCCGAGGGCGGTGGAGACGACGGTGGGGGTATTGGGCGAGCCGCCATTCCACACGTAAAACCGGTAGGTTCCCGCATACACGTCCAGGCAGAATTGCTCGCCGCCTCCGCCGAAGCCTTTACAGATGAGGCCCGCGCCGGAGACCTGGCTGACGGCGGGCGAGGCCTTGACCCAGCCGGCGAGCGTAAACGTCCTCGAAGCGGCAAAATCCAGCGAGGGCGAATGGGCGACTTCCACCACTTGCCCGGCCCCCGCACCCGACTCATTGAAGGACAGCGCTCCGCCAAGATGGCCCGTCTGCCATGGGCTGTTGTTTCCCGAAAAATTCAGCAGCGTGCCGGGGTGGTCTCCGCCCGCGGCGTCGGCGGCGATCAGTCCGCCGGTTTCATCGAGCGGGTAATGCGCGAGCAAGCCGCGGGTGAGATCGGGGACGATGATCTCCAGCGATACCGTGGCGGCCGTGCCTTCGACGGGCGCGCTATGGTGATCCAGGCCGCGGATTGTGAAGTCGTGGACGCCCGCCGGCGCGGGCACGCTGACCGACCACGCGATGTTGGACGACCACACCGGCTCGTAGCGCGTGCCATTCACTTCGATGCCCTGCACGACGATGTTCGCCGTGCCGGAAATCACCACCGGCCCCTCCGGCGTCGCGCGGGTGGCGGAGGCCGTGAAGGCGGTGGCGGTGGGCAACTGGGTGCGGACAAAGTTCGCGCGGCTGCTGATGTAGCTGAGGATGTTGGAATAATTTTCCCCCGCCACGGCGCCGTAGTGTTGCGTCCAGCGCCTCATGTAAGTGGTGTTGAACGTGGTCTGGATCAGGTCGTGCAAGTGCCACAAATACCGCCGCCGGCTGTCGGGCCGGGTGGTGACGACTTTGAGGAAATTCCCGCTGCCATAGATGGAAGCATTGGCCGGCCGTTGGTAGGCGCTGTCCCAATCCCACGGCATGAACAGGGCGCGGCCGTCGTGCGGACGGAAATAGAGGCGGAAGTTATGATGGTTGCCGCCGGTATAGATCGCGTCCGCGGGGCCGACGAGCGATTGGAAGGCGAGGGTGCGCAGCCAGGCTTCCTGATCGAGCAACAGCGGCGCTTCCGCGGCGAAGGAGGCGCCGGTTTTGGAAAATAATTTCGAGAGCGCGATGACGCGGCTGTATTCATCGCGATCCCGGCTTTTGTTTTGCAGCATCATCCAGCGGTAGGCTTCCTTGTCCTCGCCGTAGTCCTGGACTTCCAGATTGAGATAACCCGTGCCGCCGCTTTCGTTGCCCGGCCGTTTGGGCGATTCGGGGTTTCCATCCATGGTTTGCAGGTTCCAGCGCAGCACCTCGACCTCGAACATCTCGCCGTCGCCGCCGTCAGGATATTGGGTGTCGAGAAACTCGCTTTCAAAGGCGGTCAGGCGCAGTTGCGAACTCCCGGTGTAGCTCGCGCTCGGGTGGATGAACCGCGCCAGGTCGTCATACATATTGGGGATGCCGCCGGCCGCGCTGGCGATGTGTTTCAAGATGATTTCCCCTTGGCCCAAGGCCGCGTGCTGGCTGCGGTCGATGGCGATCTTGTCGTGGATGCCGCGGAACAGCCGGTCGCTGTCGAAGCGCAGCGTGAAGCCGACCCGCGCGACATTGCGCCCGACGAAGCTGCCTTTGAGCCGGATGCCGGCATCGTAATACACGTCTGTTTCATCGGCGATTACCGTGCAGGGCAGGTATTCGTTGCTCAGCGTGTTGACGGCCTGGTGCAAGAAGGTGGCATCGGCGGGCGGCATCACCACGCGGACTTTGGGCATCGTGCCGGTCGCGCGGCCGTCCTGAACTTGATACAAGGCGCGGGAGGCCGGGCCGGCGGCGGGGAAAAAACTTGTCGCACCGGAGGTGTCGGCGCCTTCGACGTAGAACTGCACCGCGCCGGAAGCGCGGCCGGGGATGACGCCCTCGTAACGATTTCCCGTCGTGGTGGTCATCGGCACGCTTTGCCACTCGCCGCCTTGGGCGGCGTAGTGAAGCTGCATGGCGGCGATGCCTTGCGGGTCAGTGGATTCCACGGAGACCGTCACGTCTTGGTTGGCGGCCGGCACGACCGGCGAATGCGCGAGCGAGCGATACGTCGGGCCGAGGTTGGCCACGGCGCGGGAATTGGGCGCGCCTGGAGTGCCGCCATTGGGAACGACATGAAGCAGGTTGGTCCGGGGCAGCCGGTTGAAATAGAGCCGGGTGTTGAGCCGGCCGCCGCCGCCGAGCCAGCGTGCGCGCAGCGAGATCTCATATTCGCGGTTTTGCACCAGCGCACGGTTGTCGCGGAACGTCGATTCGATCTGGTTGCCTTGATACTCGCCCGGTCCCGTGGCTACCAGGCGCAGCACATGGTTGCTCTCGTTTCCCGGCTCCGGCTCGACCCGCGAATGCCGATGCGTGCCGAGCAACCGCCAGTGTGCCGCGCCGTCCTCGAAATCGCCATTCTGGATAAGGTCGGAATTGTTGGTGGTGTCGATGACCTTCACGTCGTCGATCAGGCATTCGCCGGGGCCGTCCACCAGCAGCAAATTCAACTCGCGCCACAGGGTCGGCTCGCCGTTCTGTGACGGCCGGTTCGGGCCGCGCCAGGTGAAGGTCTGCCAGGCCGCCTTGCCGGATTCGTCGCTGGCCGCCCAGGCTTCGGGAATCGTGTTGTCGGCGGCGGGATCGCGGAGTTCCATGCTGGAGCCGCCGGCATTCGCGGCGACCGGCCAGCGGCCTTCGGGAAAGTAAGTCACTTCATCGGCGGGATTGCCGTGCGGGTCCAGCAGGAGCAAGGTGTCCTGCCCGCGCGAGAGCGTGCGTGTCCACGGGCCGAAAACGGTTTCCGGCGGCAAGACATGCCCGGTGGCGAAGGCGGCGGGATTTTGCGCCA
>CAZQUC010000461.1:0-3545 GCA_964596095.1 uncultured Enterobacteriaceae bacterium | reverse complement strand
AGCCGGGGGATGCACAATCTAGCTGCCACCGGCGGAAATGCGACTGGAAACGTGGTGGGGGCGTCCCGCCCACCGCGAGCACGACTTGCTGGCGGCGGGCGCGTCTATGTTCAGCCCAGGCCCTCTTCGCCGCGGCACCGGCGAAGACCGTGGCCCTGCTCCGAGACCCTCCACGCGCCAGGCCCCGGTCTCGCGCTCTCCGCGGTGGGCGGGACGCCCCCGCCACGCGTTTACGGCGCGCGATCGGCGGCGGTGCGGAAGCCGAGGGAAAGCTCCGTGTGTCCATAGCCGGTGGCGGGCCGGCGGTGCAGCAGCGTCGCGGGTTTGGCATCGAACGCCCCGCCGCGCACCAAGGGCACGACCTGGTCGATCAGCTCGGGATGCAGCGTGGTGGAGGCGGTCCACTCGGCCACATTGCCCGCCATGTTGGTCACGCCGAAGGGACTCACGTCGGTGGCCGCGAAGGCATCGACGGGCGCGGGACCGGCGAAGCCATCCACCTTGCCACGGCCGTCCTTGGCCTCGTAGTCCGTGCCGGTGTTGGCCTTGGCGGGGGCGAGCGCATTGCCCCAGGGATATTGGAAGCCCTGCGCGCCGCGCGCGGCTTTCTCCCACTCCACCTCCGTGGGCAGGCGGCGGCCTTTCCATTGCGCGTAAGACCAGGCGTCCCAGAAATCGACGCCGGTCACCGGCGCGTTCATGTCCTGTTTCAGCCCACGATACAGGCCGCCGCGCTTCGCCGCGTCCAGCCGCTCGTTCCAGCCGGCGGGCTCGTGGGAGGTCTTGGATTTCGGCTGTTCGGGGTGGGATGCGACCGCCTCGGGATGCGCGCGGGCCACGCTCAGGAATTCCTCGTAATGCGCGAGACTGACCTCGTATTTGTCGATCCAGAAAGCGGGCAGCGTGCGGGTTTCGCCCTGTTGATAAATGAACTCGCCGCCGGGAATGCGGACCATGTCGTCCAGCACCCGCGCGGCCGGCGCCTGCCAATACGGCCAGCGCTGGAGCACGTAAACGCCGATCCCGGCCAAGACCAGCGCGCCCGCCATGAGCCAGCGGCGGCCCGAGGCGGAGGACGTTCGCCGGCTGCCCGCCCGCCGCCGCACGGGCGAGGTGGGCGCGAGCCGCTGCCGGGCCTCGGCCACCGCGGCGCCGAACGCCTGCCACGTCGGCAGCCCCCGGCGCGCGTTTTTATCCCGCACCCGCGCCGCCAGCACCTGAACCACCGGCGCGGCATCGGTCGAAGAAAGCAAGGACAGCGTAGCTTGGATCAGCGTGGAAATTTCCCGGCGTTCGGGATGCGCGACCGGCTCGCCGCCGACCGCGAGATTGGCCACGCGCGGCAAGCCGTCGGCCGCCAGCATCACCTCATCGGGCGTCAACGCCTCGCGGGCGAGTCCGGCCTGGTCGAGGTAATTGACCACATCGGCCGACGCGCCCAGCAGCGCGAGGACGGTTTCTTCATTCAGACGGCGGCCCGCGCGCGGCAGCTCCGACACGCTCCACGCCTCCAGCAGTTCCCGGGTGTAAAAAATCAGGCCCTCCTGCTCCTGCGCCTCATACACCGCGGCGATTTGCGGATGCACCGCCGCCGCCTTGGCGCGCACCAGCGCGCGGAAGGTCGCCACTTCCTCGGGGTCCGAGAGGAACGCGGATTTCAACCGCTCCAGCACCACCACGCGCTGCACCGAATGCTGCCAGGCGCGATAGACCACGGTCTTTTCCGTTTCGTGCAGGACTTCCAGCAGATCATAATCGCCCAGTCGCGGCGTGGACATCCCCGCTGCAGGCACCGGCACGGTGTGCGGAGAAAGGGGCGCGAACGCCTCCGGGCCGGTTTCCGGCCTCGCCAGGGTGGGGGACGCATCCTCCGGCGCTGGCTCCCCGGTCAGCCACCCCACCAAGGCGGCCACCGGCAGCGGCTCCACCGGCAGCACCCATTCGCCCGGCAGACGCTGCCCCCACGCCTCCGGATTTTCCTCCGCGAGCAACGCCACCGGCAACCCGCCGGCCACACTGCGGAAATCCAGCGCCAGCGACGCCAATTCCACGGAGGCGATGATCGCGCCCACCCGGCGTGGCTCGTTTTCCATATCGGCGCTCAGGATCAACCGCGCGTTGTCTTCCCCCAACGCGCTCAGGCATTCGCAGCCGGACGCGGCCAGCGCGCCGTGCAGGGCGGTGAGCACTTCCGGTCGGTCATGGATAAGCAGGACAGCCATGAAAGCAGTGGCTCGCAGGGCTGCTCACTGCGGCAAGGGAAAGAGCGAGTCGTCCAACTGATCGCTGGCCGGCGCGCGGCGTCTCGGACCGGCGGGCGGGGGGAATTCCACGCCATTTTCAATGGAGCGCTCGCCCGGTTCGCTCTGGCGACTGGCCAATTGCGGCGGATGGGCGCGCACATCCTGCAAGTGGTCGTTGTAATAAAGCTTCACCACATACCCGTAATACCGGCTGCCCGAATCCTCTCCCACCGCGCCCTCATACCGCGGACGGCGATACGATTGGTCGAGAATTTCCACCGAGGTCGTGGACCACGTGGGCACATCGCCCGAGAGCCAGCGGTGATAATCGGTCTGCGCGTCGGTCTCCTGGATCTCGCCGCCGTTCATGTCGTAAAACCGCGTCACCACGGAAACCTTGGAGGGATCGATCATCGCGCCATCCCTGGCCTGCACCGGAATGCGTAGAATGACATGCTCCAGGTAATTCGGATCGCGCCGCGGACTTTCGACGATCTTCCCCAATTGCAGCGGCACCTCCACCTCCACCGGCGGCGTCGCATCACCTTGCGTGAATTTTTCCTGCGCCAGGCGATAATAAATTCCCGCCGCTTCCCCCAGTTGCGCGATCTGGTCCCACACCGGCCGGGCGCTCTCCGTCAGCGTCATCATTTCGTAGGTATGGGCCAGTTCGTAGAGCAGTTGCGGGTGGCTGGGCTGCAACTCACACGCCGAGCGCAATTGCGTGAGCGCCGCCTTCATGTCTCCCTTCTCCCGGCTGCTCAAGGCGCTTTCAAAGAAAAACAAGGCGCGCTCGGTCAGTGGCGACACGGCGGGAGCCGACTCCTCCACCGGGGCGGCCTCAACTATCGGCGGCGGCGCGGGCACGGCCTCCGTGAGCATTTGTTCCGGCGCCACCGGTGCGGTGAGAGGCGCGACTTCCGCAGGAGCAAGCTCGACCCGCTGGTGCTTGCGGTGCAAAGCCCATCCGATCGCCCCGACCTGCGCGGCCAAAATCACGCCCAGCAGCCACACGGCGACATTCAGCGACACACGTCCCCGAGGCGGCAAGTGATGGTGCGGGCAATTCATATGAGGCGAAACAAGCGGCAGCGATCCTACGGAACGCCCCGAACCCTGTCAACCAGCCATCTCCACCCGGCGTCAGCCGGCGGAGCCGCATCGTGTTGGGCGATGCCCTCTCAGAACCTGTTGAGTAAAAAATGGTCGATGCCTGCGCAGACGTGTCATCTGGAGTGCGGAGGCTGGCCTCCGCTTTGTGGGGTGGAGGGGCTTGCCCCTCGGGGCGGAGAGGTCGGGCCG
>CAZQUC010000460.1:0-3556 GCA_964596095.1 uncultured Enterobacteriaceae bacterium | reverse complement strand
AATCCATCGAACACTGAAGCCAATCCCTTATTTTTCCCCCAACCCGACATGGCTAAACCAGAACTCCGCATCGCCATCATTGGCACGAATTTCATGGGCAAGGCGCACAGCAACGCCTGGCTCCAAGCCGCCCGATTCTTCGACTTGCCGCTCCAGCCCGTGCTGCAGGTCGCCTGCGCCCGCAATGAAACGGCGGCGCGTGCCTTCGCCGACAACTGGGGCTGGCGGCACGTCGAGACCGATTGGCGCAAGGCCATCGAACGCGACGACGTCGATGTGGTGGACATCTCGTTGCCGCAGCACCTGCACCACGAGGTGGCCATCGCGGCGGCGAAGGCAGGTAAGCATCTGTTTTGCGAGAAACCGATGGCCCTGAACGTGGCCGACGCGGAGGCGATGCTGGCGGCGGCCGAGGCGGCGGGCGTGACGCATTATGTCAATCACAACTACCGCCGCACCCCGGCGGTGCGGCTCGCGCGGCAGTTGATCGACGAAGGAAAAATCGGCCGCATCTTCCATTGGCGTGGCGCTTACCAGCAGGACTGGATCGTCGATCCCGAGTTCCCGCTGACATGGCATTTGCGCCAGGAAACGGCGGGCAGCGGGCCGCACGGCGATCTCAATTCCCACAGCGTGGACCTCGCGCATTATCTCGTCGGCGACATCAAGACGGTGTCGTGTCTGACCACGAATTTCATCAAGGAGCGTCCGTTGCCGGGCGAAGGCGCGGCGACGTTCAGCGCCGGAGCCGGGGTCGCGACCGCGCGCGGTGAGGTAACGGTGGAGGACGCGTCGTTGATGACGGTAGAATTCGCCAATGGCGCGGTCGGATCGTTCGAGGCGACGCGCTTCGCGCCGGGACGGAAGAACCGCAACACGTTCGAGATTTACGGCAGCGAAGGTTCGCTGGTGTTTGATCTGGAGCGGCTCAACGAGCTGCAATATTTCTCGCGGAACGACCCGCCGCACGCGCAGGGTTTCCGCACCATTCTGGCGACCGAGCCGTGCCATCCCTATATCAGCCAGTGGTGGCCGCCGGGCCATACCATCGGCTACGAGCACGGCTTCACGCATGGGGTGGCGGATTTCGTCACTGCCGTAGCCAATCGCACGTCCGTCGATCCCAGCTTTCACGACGGGTTGAAATGCGTGCGCGTGCTCGAAACCGGACTCAAAGCCGCCGCCAGCGGCCGACGCGAAACGGTATGAACCTCGGCCCCGCACTCCAACCTCGGCTCGTGCCGCTCTTTTTCGATCCGGGCCGCGACGGCGGGTTCGATACGCAACTGGACACGCTACACCGCTTGCTGGCCGGCGACATCGAATGGCTGCCCGCGCAACCGCTCGGCTCCGCGCTGCCCGCGGACGTGGACGCCGTTGTTTTCCCGCAACTGCTCGGCGAGGCCTACCGCTGCGTGCCGCTGTTCCGCGCGCTGGAGATCCCCGCGCTGGTCATCACCTCGGAGTTCGGCACGCTGTCGATGTGGGATTGGGAAATCATCACCTACCTGCGCGGCGAAGGCGTGGGCCAGCGCCTCATCGCGCCCTATAACATCGATCACACCCGCATCATCCTCCGCGCGCTGGCCGTGCGGCGGCAATTGCGCACGGTCAAATTCGTCGTCTATCAGGACAATCCCGGAGACGGGATGCAGGCGCCGATTTTCAAACGCTTCTATTGGTGGGAGGACGAATGCGTGCGCCGCATGGTCGAAAAATTCGGCATCACCATTGAAAAGCGCAGCTTCCGCAAACTCGGTGCCGTAGCCAAGGCCATCTCCGATGACGACGCGCGCGTGGCTTGGCAAGATTGGCAGCTTCCCAGTGTGCTCGACGAGCGCGCGCAGAACGGCGCGGTGAAGATGTATCTCGCCGTCAAACGCGACATTGGAGACGACCCTGCCGTGCAGGGTGTCGGCATCAACTGCCTGAACGAGTCCGCCTTTTCCGACACCACGCCGTGCCTTGCCTGGAACATGCTTTACCAGGAGCGCGGTTTCATTTGGGGCTGCGAGGCGGACATCATGGCCATGCTGACCAAGTTCATGCTTCATCGCTCGCTCGGCGCGCCCATCATGATGACGAATCTCTACCCGTTCCTCATGGGCCAGGCCGCGCTCAAGCACGAGCGCATCCGCGATTTCCCGCAGGTCGAGGGCGATCCGCGCGATTACATCCTCGTCGCCCACTGCGGCTATCTCGGGGTGGTGCCTCAATCATTTTCCACCGAATGGACGCTGCGCAAAAAGGTGCTCGGCATCGTCGATGAGCATGCCAGCGCTATCGACGCGCGTCTGCCGGTCGGTCCGGTCACGCTGGCCAAGCTCCACCCCGACATGACCACCCTGACCGTGGTCGAGGGCGACCTGACCGGCTACGCGCAATACCCCGGCTCCGACTGCCTCAATGGCGGCGTCATCCGCGTGCCCGACGGCCATCGCCTGATGACGCATCTGGCCTCGCATCACTATCTTCTCCTCACCGGTCACCATGCTGCGCCACTCGACCACGTGAGCGCCGTCTTCGGCTTGAAGCCGCACATGCTGTAACCCACGCTGCTTGGCCGTGATCCTCAAATTGCGTCAATGAAGGTCGTTTTGATTATTATTGAACAATTTTTGATTTTAATTTTTTATGGATTGAAATGACCGCGCATGAAAAAGCGATTTGGTTGGTGGGGGCCGCTGAAGAAGCGGCTTCCCAAAATGGTGGCGCCCTGATCCGGCGGCGTGGCGGCAGGCCCAAGTATCCGTGTCATCCGTGAAATCAGCGGCTCCCGCCTCCGCCCCGCGCGCCCCGAAGTTGATCGCCACGGGCGAGATGAGCGGAGGCCGAGCAGGTAGAAATGCCCGGTGTGGGGGAAGTCCTCGCGCTATCGCTTCGCGACGCGGACGCGGACGAAGCGGGAGCCGGGCGGCAGCGGCGCGGTCCAGTCGGCGAGCGGTTGCCAGTTTGTCAGGTTGTCGCTGACTTCGAGCGTGAGGAGCGCGTCGTCGGCCTGGGGGAGGAAGTGGGTGATAACCGAGGCTCCGCCGAGGCCGTCGGGCACGAGTTGGAGCACGGCGTCGAGCGAGGTGAACGCGGTGTCGCTGGTGCCGGCGGCGTATTCCAGCAGCGCGCACAGACCGTCGCCGTCCACGTCGGCAAAGGGATCGCTGCCCGTGAAGGCGAGGGCATCGGTGGCGCCGGGCGTGCCGCCGTCGGTGACGCTGGCGCGCCACGCCTCGTCGGCGGGCAGCGCGAGGCCGGAGCCGATGACGCGCACGAGTGTGCGGCCGTCGCCATCGGTGCCGGGCACATCGTCGGTGTAGGTGAACGAGAAAATGAGCGTGCCATTGGCGGCGAAGAACGAGAGGGTTTCCCCCGCGTTGTCGAGCGCGCCGGTGAAGGTTCCCGCCGCCACCGGACCGGTGCCGGGATAGCGGGCGGCGAACGCGGTTTGGTCGCGCACGACGAGGATGCGGCCACCGGCGGGCAGGATCACTCCCGCCGGGAATACATAGCCGATGCCTTGGCCGAAATAACAACCGCCGAGATCGACCGGCGCCGCGCTCAC
>CAZQUC010000459.1:0-3557 GCA_964596095.1 uncultured Enterobacteriaceae bacterium | reverse complement strand
GTGACCATTCCCGCCGGCGTCACCTTGACGATCGATCCCGGCGTGACCGTCTATGCAGACCCGCAGCGGCGGTTGACCGTGCGCGGCGTCCTCAAGGCCGAAGGCACGGCCGACGCGCGGATCACGTTCGCCTCGCGGCCGGACGCGCCGGTGGAAGGCGACCGCGATCCGATTATGCCGGGCGCGCAAGTGGACGGCCCGCCCAAGTGGGGTGGCCTGCGCCTCGTCGATTCGCTCGACGAGGAAAATGTGATCCGCTACGCCGACTTTCTGCACGCCCAAGGAACGTCGGCTCAAGGCGGGGAAAATGAAGGCAGCATTGGCGTCATCCGCTCGTGGGCGCGGGCCGAGCATCTGACCTTCGCCGGCACGCATTTGCGGCTGCTCTACGCCCGGAACAGCCAGCTCACCGTGCGCGGGTGTGTGTTTCCCGCCTTGTTCGGCGAGGAGGAAAACCCGGTGGCCTTCGGCCTCGAACACGCCGCGGAATTGGTAAAAATCGAGTATCCCGCCGACGATCCGGCGGTGCAGAACGCGCGCTTTATCGAGGGATTTCCCGTCGGCGGCTGGCTGCGGATTTACGACAATGATTTCTTCGGCAGCAAGGGGAGCAATCCCGCGCTCAGGGCGGACTCCGGCCGGTGGGGGCGGACGTTCGTGCTCGACGGCCGGTATAATCGTTTCCACGGCCCGGTCGGCGACGATCATGTGGTCCTCAATGGAGATGCTTACCTCGCTGCCAACTTCTTCCGCGACGGAACCAAAGACCAATGGGCCACCGGCCAGGATTACGCCAGCGCCATCGCCTCCGAAGCCCGCGGTGAAGACACCACGCTGATGGTGGCGCGCAATGTCTTCGCCCGGCTCGATCACGCCGTGGATGCGCGGGCGCGTGTCGGCGTCATCTTCGAGCATAACACGGTGGCGCATTTTCATGCGGATTACTCTCGCTCCGCGCAGGAAGTGCAAAACTCGGTGCTCAACTTGTTTGTGCCCGAAGACAGTCTTCATCCGCTGGCGGGCGACGGCGCGTATTTCAGTTCCAATCTTATTTCCGAAGTGCCGCGGGTGGTCAGCGGCGCGGATCGTAACGCGGTCGGCAACGGCGCGGTGACCAGCCAATTGCACTTCTTTCATAATTTACTGGATCAGATCGGCGATCCCACCCTTGGCGTGAATCATCCCGGCGGTCTCTTCGATCCACGCTATGGGGTCAACGCAGCGGGCGACCCCGTGTTTGTCGATCCGCCCGCTTTCAATTACGACCTCGGTCCCGGTTCGGCGGCGCGGGGATCCGCGCCGGGAGGGCTGGACTACGGCGCGACGGTCGGGGAGTGGGCGCACTTCCTTTCCGCGCCACCTTCGGTCACTGCGAGTGTGGAGGCCGGCTTTGTCATCGGCGGGCCAGGCCTGGTGGCATACAAATGGCGGCTCGACGGTGGCGCGTGGAGCGAGCCGACACCTTCGGGAACGGGCGCGCTTTTCCCGCGCGCCCAACCGGCCGTGCGCCAGGCCACGCTCTCGCTGGCCGCTCTCGCCCCCGGCCCGCACACGCTGGAAGTGCTGGGTCAGGATTTCGCCGGCAACTGGCAGGACGCGGACCCGGCGCGCGCCTTGGCCGGAGAAGCCCAGGCGGCGCCCGCCTCCGTGTCGTGGACGGTCGAGCCGGCGCTGTCCCGCCTGCGGCTCCATGAGATCATCGGCGGCGCGACGCCGGTGGTGGAGTTGCGTTACGATGGCGCCGCGCCGTTGAACCTCGCGGGCTGGCGACTGAGCGCCGATCCGTCAGGGCAATCCGCGCAATCGCTGAGCGGGATGCTCCAGCCGGATACCTTGCTGGCCGTGCCCGTGACGGCTTTCGCCATTCCCTCCGCGGGCGGCTCGCTGTTTTTGTGGGATGCGTCGAACACCCGCCGCGACGAGATCACCTTCGGCTTTCTGCCGGAGGGTTGGTCGCTGGGACGCGCGGGTCGCGAGGAAACATGGACGCTGGGCGAGCCGACGCCCGGTCAACCCAACCGCCGCGCCCTGCTGGGCGACGCGCGGGCGGTGGTTATTTCCGAATGGCTGGCCGCCTCGACGATGCGCTTCGCCGACGATTGGATCGAACTGCACAATCCGGGCGCGCAGCCCGTCGATCTCGCGGGCTTCCGCCTCACCGACAACCTCGCTGGCCAGCCGCAGGTGTATGTCTTTCCGCCATTGAGCTTCATGGCCCCGCAAGGGCATCTGTTATTGCATGCCGACGACGAACCCGAACTCGGCCCGGCGCATTTGCCTTTCCAGCTCAACGCCATGCAGGAGCGCCTTTCCCTGCTCGACGAAAGCGGCATCCTCCTCAGCCAGCGCGTTCACCTCGATCAGACACGCGACGCAAGCGTTTCGATCGGGAGTGACGGGCGGGCGGTTTACCACGAACTGCCGACGCCCGGCTTTGCGCTGCCGGAAAACGATCCGGTCTTTCGCAACGCCCTCGCGACACTGCGTGGCCTGCGGCTTACCGAATTGATGTATAACGCCGCCGGTGGCAACGATTTCGATTGGCTGGAACTCGCCAATCTCGGCGACACGCCGCTCTCGCTGCACGGCCTGGCCTTTGTCGAAGGCATCGATTTCACCTTCGGCGCCGAAACCCTCGCCCCGGGCGAAGCGCTCGTCATCGTGGCCAACCTCGCCGCCTTCCGCAGCCGCTATGGCGACGGGCCGCGCGTGGCCGGCGTTTATGCGGGCCGGCTCGACAACGCCGGGGAGCGGCTCGCCCTGCGCTTGCCGGAACCCTTCGGCGCCCATGTCTTTCGCTTCGCCTACGACGACGCGTGGTTCCCCCACACCGATGGCGGCGGGTATGCGTTGGAGCCGGTTGCACCGGGCCAGTCGCCCTATGATCTGGACGCGCTCGCCGGCTGGCAGGCGGGAGCGGAGATCGGCGGCACCCCCGGCGTGGTGGAGACGCCGCCTCTCTCCGCCTACGCAGCCTGGAAAGTCCTGCATCAGCTCATTGATGACACGGCGGACGACGATGGCGACGGCCTGCCGCCGCTGCTCGAATACGCCTTCGGCCTCAACCCACACTTCGCGGAACCTTCGCCGGTCGCGATCTCGACCGTGCCGACCGAGCCGCTGGGGCTCGGATTTTTCCTCCCCCTGAACGAGCAAATTCAAGGCGGCTACGGCGTCCCGGAAATCCATTACGAAGTGCAAGCCGGCTCCGACCTCGAAGGCTGGACCCCCCTCGCCCTCAAAACCCCCACGACCTCCTGGACCGGCCCGGGCACGGTCACCCTCGGCGACGCGAGCAACGGCCGACGCGCGGTGACTGTCGGGGAGACACCGACCGACACGCGGCCCCCGCAACGATTCCTCCGGCTACACGTGCGCTGGACGCCGTGAGCGGTGCCATCCGGGAAAATGTGAGATGTGACGCTCTCGCGAGCGGCCCCTCTTTGGAGAGCGTTGGTGCGCGGCGTTATTTGTTGAACTTCCCGAAGGGACATCAGCAATGAGATACGGTGTTGAGGCGCAAGGGGGAATTTTCGGAAAATTTGCGAGGGTTGTCA
>CAZQUC010000458.1:0-3567 GCA_964596095.1 uncultured Enterobacteriaceae bacterium | reverse complement strand
CCGGCAGAGGGGCCGGTGGCGAGAGCGGAAGGAGCGGGAACGGCGCGGGCTACAGGTCCACGGTGGACCAGGCGCCGAGGCGGGAGGCGATGGAAATGAGCCGCGGGTCGGGCTCGTAAACACTGAGGCTGGCGACATGGAGCAGGAGGGCCTCATGCGCGCGGGTTTCGGTCGAGGGGAGAGACTCGGGCCAGACCGGTTCCGAGGAGAAAAAACCGGAATACTTCAACACGTTCGTCATCGTCGGAAACGCGGATGGCGACCACACGCCCGGCACGCCAGGAAAACCCTCGTAAGGGTAGAAAAACAACGTGCGCGGCTCGGCCTCGACCGGCGCGGCGGCCGTGACGGGGGCGGGAACAGGCGTCGTCATGAGCGGCCAGGCGGGGGGAAGCGCGGTCGTGTCGGAGGCGTCGGGTTCGCTCCACCACAACACGACCGCGCTGGCGAGAATAACCAGCGCGGCCGCGGCGGCGAAGGGTTCCCAGCGGAAGCGAATCGCGCGGGAAGCGGGAGCGTGGAGGGGCTCGTGGGAAAACGCGGGAAAGTCGGCGACGGCGCGCGTCGCCAGATAATGCTCATCGTCGAGCAAGGCGTGCTGGGCGCAGAGGTCGAGGAAGTGGACGCAGGCGGCCGGCTCGGTGGCCAGCCGGTGATTGAACGCCGCGGTTTGCTCCGCGGTGAGAGCCCCATCGAGGTGGCGCAGGCAGATTTCCGTGAAATCCGCCTCGTCGGAGAGCATGGCGGCAGGGCAGTTCATAACTCGGAATCAAGGGCTTCGCGACGGCGGATGCACTCGCGCAATTGCGCGTAGGAGCGCGCGAGGATTTTGTAAATGGCATCCTGGCCGCAGGTGAGGCGGGTGGCGATTTGCGGCCCGTTCAATTCCTCCTCGTGACGCAGCGCCAGCACCACCTGGGCGCGCGGGGTCAGGGCTTCGAGGCAGGCGCGCAAGGCGTGGACGCGGCGATTCCCCGGCGCGGGTTCGGCGGCGGTGGCGCGGGCGGCGTCCTGCAAGGCCTCCAGCGCGTCCGGCGCGAGCAGGCGCGCCTGGCGACCCGCGCGCCGGAGGGCATCGATCGCGGCATGGCGCGAGGCGGTGAAGAACCAGCGGCGCAGGTGCTCGGCATCGCGGAATTCCGCCGCGCGGCCGATGGCTTTGACGCACGTGTCCTGGAACACATCCTCCGACAACCCCGCGTCACACATGAGCGCCCGCAACCAGCCGAGCAGGTGCAGCCGCTGGTCGAGCAAAAGGCGGGCGATGGTTTCAGGTGGCATGGGAAATCGCGGGCGGGAATCATCCGGAACGCGCGGTCGTCGCGCGGCGGTCTGCCGGTTTTCACCTCCACAACGAAGCCACTGCGGAAAACTGGACAAATATCTGCAAAAAAATCGCTACTCCTTCACGAAAGGCGCTCACCGGCGGCTCCGGGCATGTCTTTCCGCCCCCTCGCGCCCTCACCCCGAACGGCAGAGACCACCACACCAAAAGGTGCGATTCCCGCTTGCGACATCTTTCTTTCCAATAAGTTTTACCCTCGTCTGTCATAAACGAGATCCATCCGATGAAGTCCTACCTGCTTGCTCTCGCCGCCCTCTGCCTGCTCCCGTCCTGCGCCAGCATGCAGCCGGCAGGGACCACTTCGTATCTCGCCGGCCTGGGGGAATCCCGCCAGGAAGAGACGCGGGAGCCTTGGACCACGGTTTCCTATTGGGACGATGACGGCTCGCCCGGCAGCCCGCTGATCGTGATCGATCTCGACAATCAGGTGGCCAAGTTCTTCCGCGGGGAGAATCTCGTGGGCGTCGCCGCCATCTCCTCCGGGGTCGAAGGCCGGGTCACGCCGTCCGGGAACTATACGATCATGGAGAAAATCAAGGACAAGCACTCCAACGCCTACGGCCACGTCGAGGATGCGAGCGGCAACATCGTTAATATCGACGCCACACCGCGCAGTCCGGTGCCGGCGGGCGGGCGCTATGTCCCCTCGCCCATGCCGTTCTGGATGCGACTGACCTCCACCGGCATCGGGATGCACCAGGGGTTCCTCCCCGGCTACGCGGCGAGCCACGGCTGCATCCGCATGGACAAGCGGGTGGTCGAGCAATTTTACAACGCCGCCTACGTCGGCCTGCCGGTGAAGGTCATCAAAAGCTCATAGCCTGGGGCCGGCCCTCATCGGGGCAAACACGAGCGCGCCGGTGGCATGCGCTATCAGGTTGCGCGGCGCGCGTCCGTGGCGTGAGTAAGACCTTCGCTCCCGGTTTTCCACATCACCACCAAACGCACCCATCATGACCACCCGACGCCGATTTCTCACCGCTTCCCTCGCCGCCACCGTGCTGCCGTCGTTGCGCCCTCTCGGGGCGGAGGACGCCGCGCCGCTTTTCAAGATTTCCCTCGCCCAGTGGTCGCTGCACCGCGCCTTCTTCGCGAAGAAACTCGACAATCTCGATTTCCCCGCCGTGACCAAGAAGGACTACGGCATCGACGGCGTGGAATTCGTGAACCAATTCTTCAAGGATAAGGCGAAAGATAAAGACTACCTGACCGAGTTGAAGAAGCGCTGCACCGACAACGACGTGACCGCCGTGCTCATCATGATCGACGGCGAAGGCCATCTCGGCGATCCCGACGACGCCGGACGCGCCAAGGCGGTGGACAACCACAAACAGTGGGTCGAGGCCGCCAAATTCCTCGGCTGCCATAGCATCCGCGTCAACGCCCACACGGCCGACAAAGGCACGCCGGACGAGCAAAGCGCGCGCGCCGCCGACGGCCTGCGCCGCCTCGGGGAATTCGCCGCCCCCTTTGGCATCAACGTCATCGTCGAAAACCACGGCGGTCTCTCCTCCAACGGCGAATGGCTCGCCAAGACCATCAAGGCCACCGGACGCGACAACTGCGGCACGCTGCCCGATTTCGGAAACTTCCACGGCTACGACCGCTACAAGGGCGTCGATGAAACCATGCCCTTCGCCAAGGGCGTCAGCGCCAAGAGCCACGATTTCGATCCCGAAACCGGCGAGGAAACGCAGACCGACTATCTCAAGATGCTGGAACTCGTGGTCAAAAAGCACGGCTACCACGGCTTTGTCGGCATCGAATACGAAGGCGGCAAGCTGGGCGAGCCGGAAGGCATCAAGGCCACCAAAGTGCTGCTGGAAAAAGTGCGCGCCAAGCTGGCCTGAGCCGGAAAGGCGTCTGGAGTGCGGAGGCTCGCCTCCGCTCTGCGGGGAAGAGGGGCTTGCCCCTCGCGGCGGGAGAGGTCGATTTGCCCTCACTGGAGCGCCCCCGTGTTCTATCACGCCTGCTCTCTTTCCGCCTCACCGGCAAGCCGGTGAGCGCGAGAGCGGAGGCAAACCTCCGCACTCCAGACTGGAATGCTCAGCATTTACCGGCCATCATGGCCGGCTTTTTCGTGGTCATGCGTTATACCGGTTGTCATGGTTTTCGTTGCCTCGTGGCGGTCCTGGCCCTGACCGCCGCGGGATGTGGCCGGCTGGAGCCGATCAAGCAAGAACTCGCGGTCGCCGAACGTCAGACCCGCGAAGTGCAGGAGC
>CAZQUC010000457.1:0-3583 GCA_964596095.1 uncultured Enterobacteriaceae bacterium | reverse complement strand
TTGGCGGCGCCGGCGGCGGCGAATCTGGTGGCGATCCGCTCGGTGGAGGGCAAGGAGGGGTTCCGTTTCGCGGTGAGCGGGGAATTCCGCCGTTACGATGATTTTGATGAAACAATGCCGGACGACGAGGCGCGGCTGCCGGTGACGGTGCGGCCGACGCTGCGCGACACGACGACGGGGAATGTGATCGCGCTGCACGACGACGGAGCGGCGCTGACCGAGTTGGCATTGGCGACGTTTGCCCGCACGGGCGGGGCCAAGGTGCCGGCGGTGGCGGCGGTGGCGGTGGACCTGCATTTGATCCCGCAAGACCCCGCGGCGGTGCATCCGCTGCACACGTTCAGTCTGTCGGTGACGGCGGAATACACCGACCCGGAGGCGGGGGTGGTCGCGATAGGACCGGTGAGCCGCTCGGGGTTGCGGCTCGTGTCGCTGAGCGGGAAGCTCTTTTTCGACGGCGTGGAAACAGCAGTGACCGCGGTGTCGGGGAATCCGGCGACGACGACCACGCCGCGGTTCACCTTGCCCGACGGCAGTCCGCAGGAAGACGCGGACCAGGAGCTGACCCTGACGTTGCCGGCCGGCGGAGCCTACCCGGTGGAGGCGCCCACGCGGACCTTCGGCGGTGGGCCGTTGACGGTGTGGTTCGATCCGGTGGCGGGGCCGACCTTGGGCGATCTGGAAGTGGCGGCGGGCGAGGTGACGGTGGCGGGCGAGGACCGGGGCGCGATCAATCACGTGCGGTTCAAGCGCGGGCCGCTGGTGCTGAATGCGGATGGGGCGCGGGCACGGGATTTCACGGTGTATCTGCCGGCGGGATTCGGCTATGCGGCGGATGCGGAGACGGGGCTGCTCGAAGGCCGCATCGACGTGGCGGAGTTGCCGCTCGATACGCGGCTGGAGCCAGTCGGACATGGCATCAAGAACGTGTGGTTGAATCACGAGCGGTTGCCGCAACGGTTTTTCGCGAAGGAGCTGCATTGGGACGCGGCGGGCGGCGTCTTTGTGGCGCGGGGCGTCACGGGGGTGGAATATGTCCGTGAGAAGGAGCTGGCCTTTTTGGAGCAGATGAGCGCGGCGCGGGTGGACCTGAACCGGCGCGTCCTGCAACCGCGGCCGCGGCACAGCGACGTGACTGCGCCCGATCCGTCCCGGCCTGATGGGGGGACGCGGCCGTCCAACGAAGGGTATCTGCGCACGTTGACGTTGCGCGCGCCGGTGGAGGAAGATCACGATCTGGTCGTGCGGACGAATGCCGAAGGGCGCGCCTTGCTGGACGTGGAGGCGCGGCTGGGCAAGGGGGAGGTCGTGGCGCATTTCCCGCGGGAAACGTGGACGGCTTTCAACAGCGGCACGTTGTCGCTGCGCGGCAGCCGCGTGGTGGCGGCAGCGAGCGCGTTGTATAGCCAGGAGCCGGCGGTTTTTTGGTATTCGACGATCGCGACCGATGCGCCGGCCTGCGTGCAGGGCGACACCGACCGGAAGATGGTTTTCCACGCCGACCAGGAGGCCGGGCCGGAGGGCGCGCGTTGGCAGATCACGCCGGACGGTGGGTGGCGGACCGAGGGGACGGTCGAGCCCACGGACGTGGCGTGGGGGAAAAACGGCGCGGGGCAATACATGCACACGTTGGTCGGCGTGAGCGGCAATGCGGCGGCGCATGCGCCCGGTCATGCCTTGCCGGCCGAGGCGGTGGCGGGTCTGGAGCCGGATGAAGAGGCGGGGTATCTCGCGGGCGTGTTGTTGCTGACGGGCTATGGCAGCCCGGACGACGCGGCTTTGTTGGAACGCCCGGGCACCGAGGCCTATGATCCCGGCCTGGCCGAAACTCCGGCGGCCGCCGCGCGCGCGGGACGGGCGGATTACGCGGGGCTGAATCTCCGCGCCCGCCTCAATGGCGGCCTGCGCGGCCGGAGCGTGATCGCGGGCGAGACGATCTCCGGCGTGGGCGGGAGCTACCGGTTGCGCGGCTACAGCAAATACTATCTGCGCCCCGGCGGGGTGAGCGGCATCCACGATCCGATGAACGCGGATATCCTGCCGCTGCCGAAGTTTTACGGCTACGAGGTCGAACTGACCAACCTGCGGCTGACCTATCTCGACAACACCAATCAGGGCACCGACGTGACGGGCGAGATCGATCTGCCCTTTCCCAGCAACTTCAAGGTGGCGTTCGAGCAATTGCAGATTTCCAGCACGGGTGAATTGCTGGGCGCGGACCTGAGCGAGCCGGGCGAGAAGATGCTGGAATATTGGGGGCTGGGTTTCCGGCCCGAGACGTTCGAGTTCCAGCCCAACAACGGCTGCGAGCCGGGTCGGGCGTTGCTGACGCTGGGCGTCACCGCCACGATGCCCGCGGTCACGCCGGACCCGCTTTACGCCCTGCTCGGGTTCAAGCCCGACGGCGCGCTGGTGGCCGCCGGCGATCCCGAAGCGGAAGGGCTGGCGGTGGATTCGCGCTTCACCCTGCCCTCGCAAATCGTCCTCACGGGCAATGGCGTCGGCGACGCGCGGGGGCGCTATCCGCTGACCGTGGCCACCAAGGCGACGCTCAGCCGCTTTGTCGTCGGGGGGGACAATCCGGAGACGGGATTCGTGAGTTTCGCGGGAACGCTGGGCGTGCCGTTTTTCGAGGATATCAAGGTCCACGTCCACGCCAGCCCGTCGTCGTTCGCGGACGGGGTGAATACGCCGGTGTATCTCATGGGCGGGTGGCCGAATCATGTCTCGCGGCCGGACCTCGGGTGGACGGAGGGCGGGAAGAATTTTTTCAACGACGCGGGCTTCGACGACGAGAACCGCGGGTATCCCGCGAGCCTGCCGGGCGTGGGCAATTACAATTCCCTCTCGGCGCAGGGCAAGCTCGACAATTACCGCAACTTCCGGGAGAGCTTCCCCAACGGCGAACTGACGCCGCGTTTCCATCCGGTGGTGCGCAAGGTGTGGCCGGGCGTGGTGACGCTGAATTACTCCGTGCAGTGGGATCCGCTGCGCCGCGTCTTCGAGGGGTTCGACAATCCGAGCGCGCGGTTCCTCATCATCAGCGCGGAGCACGAACTGCAATCGCTCACCACCCAGGGCTGTGAGATCTCTATCGGCGCGGAACTGAAGACGCCGCGCCTGACGGTGAGCGCGCTCACCGCGCAGGCGCTGGAGTTGACCGGTGCGAGCGATCTCATCGCCAAGGCCATGGTCGGCGTCATCGACGACGTGCCGGGCATGGTGGAGGCGCTGGACGGGCTGGAGAAGCTGGTCGCCGATCGTCTCGGCCGCCTGGTGGACGAGGCGTTGAATACCGGGCTGACCGGCGTGGCCGACACCGTTTACCAGAATCTGGAGGCGCATTACGTGATCGAGCCGACGCCGCAGAATCCGGACGGCGCGCCGGTGCCGGGACGGATCAAGCAAATCCCTGCGGGGTATCTGGGCTCGGGCGTGTTGTGGCCGCAGGTCATCGGCGGCCTGATCGCGGAGGACAATTCGCCGTTGCCGACCGAGTTGCGCAAGAGCCTGGAAGCGGCGCGGAAAGTCTGCGACGTGGGCATCACTCTCGTGGAGAGCCGCGAGAAGATCACGCGCGCCG
>CAZQUC010000456.1:0-3584 GCA_964596095.1 uncultured Enterobacteriaceae bacterium | reverse complement strand
GTGAAGAGGAAGAAAAAAACGGCCTTTTAACATTGAATACCTTGTTGCTTCGCGGGAGCCTGATCCGTCGGTCAATCAGAACGCGGTTGTTGACAGCGGAGTCATATCGGCTGGTGGATCATTTCTCGCCACGACGTCCGCACGGGGCGATGGATGTGTTGCACGTGGCGGCAGCACGGTTGCTTAAAATCGAGAATTTCGCCTCGTTTGACGACAATCAGCGGGCCTTGGCCGAGGCGTCGGGCTTGCACGTGGTCCCATAGCGACTCGTGCCCGGCGCTTCGGCATCAGGGCCGCATGGCCGCTCACCGCGTCGGCGCGTGCAGGAGCCGCACGCCGTCGATGACGTTGAAGCCGGTGGTGGTGGCGAGCCATTCGCCGTCCGGAGAGAAGGCCAGGAATTGGCAGCCCGGCGGTCCGCGCAGCACGGCGGTTTCACGCCAGGTCGGGGCGTGCCAAAAGCGCAGTTGGCCACCGGGTTCGCCGCTGACGAGGAAGGTGCCGTCCGGCGAAAAGGCCAGCGCGGAAACGCTTTCGAGGATGCCGGGCAAAATGGTTTCCAAGGTGGCGGGAACCTGTTCGACCGGTAACCGCCAGACTCTGACCTGGCCGTCCTCGCCGCCGGTGACCGCGAAACGCGCGTCCGGCGAGAAGACCACGCTGGTCACACCGTCGGATTTGTGGGGCAGCCGGTGCCAGACGCCGGTGGACAGATCGGCCAGCCGCGCGAAGGCCGGATCGCGGCGCGAGGCCAAGGCCAGCCAGCGGTTGTCCGCGCTGATGGCGATCGCCGCCGGCTCGGCGCTGGTCTCCTCCATCGTATAGACCACCGCGCCATCATCGGTCCGCCGCACGTGGAGCGCCTGCGGGGTCCATTCCCAGCACAGATGGCTGTCGGGGGAGAGGCCGAAAATCCGCGAGCGCATCTCGCCGGGCGGGGCCGTCAGGGGCAGCTCATGCACAAGGCGGCCGCTCTCCGGTTCCATCCAGAGGAAGCGGGCGGCCTGCCAATCGACCATCAGCAGCGCCGACCGCGCGACATCCCAGCCGTAACCCAGGCCGGGCAGGCGCGCGGAAGTCTCCAGCCCTGTCCGCAGGTTCACGAGAGAACCATGATCATTCCGGCCCGGCGCGCGCGGCGGGATCAGCACCTGTTGATCCGGACCGAAGATCGGCGGGCCATACGCGCCCTGCGGGAAAAAATCCGGGTCGAACGGCGGCGGCCAGGCCCACCAGCACAGCGTGCCATCCTTGTCACCGCTGACAATCTGCGCGGGCGTGGCGGCGGTAGCCGCGGGCCGGGCGAGTTCCACGCTCCACACTTCGTTGGCATGGCCACGCAATCGCGCGTTGACGCGGAGTTCCGCGGCGTCAAGCACGCGCACTTGCTGGTCGGAGGAGGCGGCGAGCAGGTGCCGCCCGTCGTTGACGAATTTCACCTGCCAGAACGCGCCCTGGGCCTCGCAACGGGCGTCCGGCGCTTGGGGCTCCATCGTCTCCGGCCATGTTTCCGGCACGCTCCACTTGAGCAGGACCGGGCCGATCCCGGCGGCGAGGGACCGGCCGTCGGGCGACCACGCCACGCAGCGGCCGAGTTCCACCGAGCCAGCGCCCGAGTAGTCGAGGCGTCCAACCTCGCGGTTCACGCGCCAATCCCACACGCTCAGCCATCCCTCGGGATTGATCCGTTTTCCCTCCTCCATCCGAGAGCCTGGCACGATGACCACGAACCGGCCGTCCGGGGACAAGGCCGCTTTGTTCCCGTCTTGGGGGGACTGCCAGACCACGCGATTCTCCTCCAGGTTCACCACGTTGACGGGCTGCTGGATCTGCCAGAAAAAACCCACGCTGGCCACGCCGACCGCATACTTCCGGTCGTGCGAAACCTGGAGTTCCCGGAGATCGGCGAAGGTCGCCACCGGTTCCGACCAACGGCCGGTCGCGACCTCCAACCATCGCGCGCCGCCCTCGAAAGCCGTGACCAGCAAGTGGTCGTCATCCTTCCACCACAAGCCCCACGGCAGCGAGCCGGGGAAAGCGGCCCGCAGCCGGACTTGACGCGAGGCCGTATCCCAGAGCGTCACGTGGCTGTCCTCGCTCGTGGAGGCGACGAGCCGGCCGGATGGCGCGGCCTCCACTTTCCAAATTTTATGAGCATGAGCCTGTGGCTCGGCGTGGTCTTGACGATCGGCGCATTGCGCCGTCAGATAGTGTGCCAAGAACCCCCACGACGCGCGCTCAGTCTCCCCCATCGTGTCCAGCAATTGGCCGGCCTGGCGCACGTTGCCGTCGTGCAGATAGGCCGCGGCGTTTTGCAAGACGCTAAGCTGGCGCTCGTATTCCGCGGCGCGCTGGGTGGCTTGCAAAGCGGCGGTCGCGTGGTTGAGCCGCCGGCTGGTTTGCGCCAGCCACAGGGCCGCGAGCGCGGCGGCCAGCGCGGTCACCGCCAGGGCCGCCTGCACCGGCTCGCGCTTCATCCAGCGCCACGTGTGCCCGGCCCAACTCACAGGCCGGGCTTTCACCGGCCGGTGTTCCAGAAAGGCCCGCAGATCGTCGGCCAAGGCCGCGGCATCCGCATAACGCCGGCCCGGCTCTTTTTCCAGACACCGCAGGCAGATCGTTTCCAAATCGGGCGCCACGCCGGGATGCAACCGCCGCGGCGCCACCGGCAGGGTTTTCGCCACCTGGTCGAGCACTTGCAGCGCCGTCTCGCCGGTGAAGGGTGGCCGGCCGGTCAGGGCATGATACAACACCGCGCCGAGGCCATAGACATCCACCGCCGGGCTCGCGGTCCGCCCCCGCGCCTGCTCCGGCGCGACATAGGACGGCGTGCCCAGCGCCGCCACCGTCGTGCCCGTGGGCCCCGTCGCCGCCACCCGCGCCAGACCGAAATCCGTCACCCGCAACGCGCCGCCGGGCTCGATGAGCAGATTGGAGGGCTTCACATCACGATGCCAGACTCCGCGCGCGTGGGCATGGGCGAGGCCCTCGGCCGCGCCCAGCACTTGCCGCGCCGCCTCGGCCGGGGAAAGCGCGCCGCGTTCCTTGAGCACGTCGGCCAGCGTCACGCCGTCCACCAGTTCCATCGCGTAAAACCACACCCCGTCCTCCTCGCCCACCGCATACACCGGGACGATGGCCGGATGCCGCAACGACGCCGCCAGTTCCGCCTCGCGCTTGAACGACTCCACGAAACCCGGCTGCTCCGACAAGCCGGCCCCCAGCACCTTCACCGCCACCTCGCGCCGCAGACTCCGCTGCCACGCCCGCCACACCGTGCCCATTCCACCGCGACCGAGCACGCCCAGCAATTCAAAATCACCCAGGACCGTCCCAGTGGCCCGGCCTTCCGGTCCCGTCGGCCCCGGCATGAAACGCGTCTCGTCCACCCCCGCCGATTCCTCCAGACAATGCCGCAACAACCCCGCGGGATCGTGAGGGGGCGGCCACGGAGGCTCGGATGAAAGGGGCATGGCCGGTTTCCGCAAAGGAGGGGCGTCCTCATCCACCGCGGCGGGCGCCGCCGCATTCCAAAAATGGTGCTCTCGAGAGGACTCGAACCTCCACAGGTTGCCCCATATGAT
>CAZQUC010000455.1:0-3592 GCA_964596095.1 uncultured Enterobacteriaceae bacterium | reverse complement strand
AAAACGCCAGCCCGTCCGCGCGCAGTTTTTCCTCGATCACTTCGTCGATCGGTGGTTCGCGCTCCACGGGGACCGGCGGGATGTAGGCCCAGTGCTCCTCCCATTTCGCGCCTTCGGCGATCCAGCGTTTCAGCATGTCGATCTGCTCCGCCGACAAGGGCGCGTGGTTCTTCGGCATCCGCTCGTCGTCATCGGTCGTGACGAGCCGCGCGATGAATTCGCTTTGCTCCGGATGGCCCGGCACAATGGCGGGCGCGCCGGACTTGCCCGCACCGAGGGCCTGGTCGCGGAATTGCAGGTTCAGCCCGCCCGCTTCCTTCACCCCGCCGTGGCATTTGAAGCACAGGTTGTTCAGGAGCGGCCGCACCTCGCGATTGAACGCCACCGGCTCCGCCGCCGCGAGGAGCGGCAGCGACAGACAGAGCCAGCCTGCGAGCCAACGCCCGCGGCGCTTCATGCCAGCAACGTGAATCATCATCAAAAGGGTGGCATTGAACGCGGTGACGACAAGCCTCCGCGTTTGCGGCGTCGCCTTACGGGACCGGTGGCTGTCCCTCCCGGGACAAGGCGAGGATTTCCTGATCGGACAAGACACGGCTCCATAGCGCGAATTCATCGAGGCGGCCCCGGAATTCGCGACCGTCGGGATCAGCCGGGTCATCGAAGCGGCCGATGGTCATGTCTCCCAGCGCGAAGAGCCAGTCGTCACGCGTCCAAGTGTAACACGAACTGCGTTGCCCATTGAGGTAAAGACGCGTCTCCTGGGTCGCAGAGTCGAGCACCAGGGAGACGTGCATCCAGGCGCCGCGCCGATGGGGGAAGCCCACCGACGTGGTCTTCCTTCTCTCTCCCATGATCCCCTGGGCGGAAAAGTGGCCGGCATCACCGTCGAGAGAGCGGGTGCCGTGGAGACAAAGATGGACGCTGCGGGGGGTGAACCGGCTGGAGCCCCACACATGGGTCCATGGGTGAATAGTGCGATCGATTTTCAGCCAAAAGGAAGCCGTGAGATCGGTGTATTCGCCCGGTAGATGGAAGCGCACGGCATCCCCCGGGTGCTCGAATTGCAGCGCCGGCTTGCCGGGCCAGCGGCCGGTGACCCATTCGCAGCCGGAGATCACCGCTTCCGGCATCAACGTGGTCGAGGCGGTGGCGGCATTGGCGAGGGTTTTGGACCGCTCCGTGTCCGGCCACATCGGGAAATACACCAGCAACGCGGGGTCGGCCGCACGCGCCCGGGCCTGGGCTTCCCAGCACGACAAGGCCAGGCTTTGCGGATCGGGAAACGCGCTGAGCGGCATCTTGGGGGCGGGGCCGGCATGAGCTGCGGTCACCACAAACGCTTGGCCATCGGTCAGGGAAGCCAGCACCTCCTGGTCGTCCGAGCGCAAGACATCGACCTCGCCGGAAAACACCTGCATCACGCGGCGTCCGGTGGCGGCTTCCGCCTGCAAGCCGAATTCGGTGCCCAGATCGCGGAAATCCACGCCTCCCGAACGGATGGTGAACCCGCGGGCGTTTTCCGGCACGGACACTCGCACGGTGCCTTCCTCGACCGTCATGCGCAGGGCGCTTTCCAGCTCCCAGCGCGCCGGACCGCGCAGCGTGACCTGCACGTCGTTGATGAATTGGAGCAGGACTTCGCCACGGAGCAGATGATACTTTCCCGCCCGCAGGGTGTCGTGATCGGGCGCCAGTCCGGGAGCGAATTCCGTCCCAGAATGCAGGACGGAGCGGGCGAGCCAGTCGGGTTCCACCATGGGGGACGGAGGCGGCGCGGAAAGCGGCGCCCACCAAAACCAGAGGCCCGCGACCAGGGCCGCGGCGGCGGCCAAGGCGGCGAGACGGCGCGAAAGGAACGCAGGCTTTCCAGCCTGCCGGGCAAAAGAAGGGGGGGCGGGCGTCCCGCCTGCCCGTGGCGCCGGTCGGCCATGGAAAAGACTGGCAGGCTGGAAGCCTGCCCCTCCTTCTTCGGCCAGCGCCCGCCGCACGTTGTCCACAAAGCGTCGATCTTCCTCCGGATTCGCCGCCAGGCGAAAGCGCACCGCTTCGGTGAAGCTTTCCTCCTCCAGCGCCTCGTGCTGGCGCAGCAGGCTGTCCATTGCCAGTTGAGCGGACAACTCGCGCGTCAGCGCGGGGGCCGCGCGCAAGGCTTCCTCCAGGCGGGCCAGCTCCTCCGGTTCGGCCTCGCCTTCGATGAAGGCCATCATGGCCCGTTCCAATGCGGCGCGTTCGTTCATGGCGTGGTGAAACAGGGCTGGGATTCGATGCACTGGCCGAGCCATTTGCGGATGCGGAACAACTGCTGGCGGATTTCATTCGCGGAGCGCCCTTCCAGGCTCGCGATTTCCCCGGGGCGAAGATCATCGAAGTAACATTGCCGGATGAGCTGGCGGTGTTTCTCCTGGAGCTTTTGCAGGCAGAGCCGCAAGGCGGCCAGCGCCTCCGGCGTCGCGGCGGGTTCGACGGGATCGATCTCGCAGAGCAGCGAGGTGACATGATCCGAGAGCAGCCGTTGGCGACGGTTTTCTTTGCGGGTCTCATTGGCCACCAGCTTGCGGGCGATGCCACGCACCCAGGCGCCGAAATCCGTTCCCGGCGTGAAGTCGTGACGGCGCTGGAAGGCGACCACGAACACATCTTGCGCCAAGTCATCGGCGGCGGTGGGACGCACGCCCAACGAGCGCACATAGGCCCGCAGCCCCGCCTGATGACGGCGCACTTCCTCGACAAAGGCTTCCAGAGCGCTGGCGTCTGACGGTGGCGGCTCCATGCCCCGGATAATGTCGCGAATGAGGCCGCCGTTACACTTTTTTTGCCACCACCCCGGTTCCGGGAAAAAGTTGAGAGGGGAGATTTTTTTCGTAACGCCGGCGCCAATTGCGACAATGCAGAACGAGCGCGGCGGTTTTCATCGGCCGGGATGCCTGCGCCAGCCAGCCACATGACATCAACCCAATCAGACCAATACTCATGAAACAACAACGCATTCCTCTGGGATGGTTTTTTGCCCCTGTGTTTTTGATATTCTTCGGTCCAGTGGCCTCGGGCGCGGTCATCCAAATTGTCAATCCCGGCTTCGAGCAGGATGGCGATGTTATACCGGGAGGATCGAATCCGGAAGTTCCCATCAATGCCGATCCCGGGGACTTTACGTGGGGGCCCAACAACGGGGCCGCTCCGGGAGGCAGCGCCATTCCCGGATGGGAGGCTCCTTTCGCGCCGGGAGGCGGTGCGGGGATTTTCAATCCGACCGGTTCGACCACCGGCGCGGCCCATTCCGGGAACCTGGTGGCCTTTTCCGGAGCCGGCGGCTGGATCACCCAATGGCTCACGCTGGACGGCGTCGAGCCGGTCACCGCCGACCCCGGAGCGGTGGTGGACATCAGCGGCTGGTTTTCCAATCGCTTCTCCGACGCCCTCCTCGTTCTCCGTGTCGCCCTGCGGGTCGCGCCCAATGACGACATCGTTCCGGCCGCGCTGCTCTCCCCGCCGCCGGACACTCCCGAATGGACAGAGTGGACGGCGACCTTCACCCTTCCCGATGCGGCGACGTTGGGAGGCAACGTGGGCGCGCCTCTGTTTGTGGTGC
>CAZQUC010000454.1:0-3598 GCA_964596095.1 uncultured Enterobacteriaceae bacterium | reverse complement strand
CTTCGTGTCAATCGTTGGACTGGTCGAAGAAGTTTTTGCGCTTTCTTTTGTCGTAGCAGCAATAGCGCACGAGGTGGTTCCAAGTGTGCCGCGCTTCCTCCCGCTCCTGTTCGTCCGGCTCGCCCAGACCGGCCAGGGCGCGGGCGATCATCCCTGCCAGCTCGGGACTGTGGGCCAGCCGCCGTTGGTCGAGGGTGATCTTGCGTGGTTGCGCCTTGCTCCAGCCGGTGCTCCAAGCGAGTTCGTCGAGCCTTTCGCTCTCAAGCTGGATGCGGGAGAGGAAGTCGTCGAAGATTTTGGCGGGGACTGCTTTTGCTGGCGTCATCGGCCAAGAATTCCAGCTGCCTCATGCTTGGGAAGCCTTGAATATCTGGCAGGAGAACACGAAGTTGACGCGCATGCCCGAAGGGGGCGCAGCGAAGGCCTTCGCTGATGAAAGTGAGTCGGATGGCGACGGCTGGCAGGCTGCGATCCTTTCAGGATCGGGTATCTTGCGGCACTGACTCCGGGGGTATCACTGGCGTTCAACCCCCGGCTGCTGGGGCGGTGATGGCGTTGCCATCAGATTGCTTTCGCCGTGGGCTGGCGGCAACGCGTTTCGTTTTTGGTTCTTGAAGGGTGGACGGCACGACGGGCCGGACGCAGTCTCTCCCGGCGAACCCTCGGGCGGGACGCCCGACGAGGCGGGCCGGAGGCACCACCCTACCCGTGCCGCTGGCGCGGCGGACCGGATTCGGCGGATCGGACTGATCCGTCCGATCTCGTTCGCGTCACTCACTCCGGCAGGCGTTTCACCTGGATGTCCTTGTAATGCACGATGGAATCCGGGTCGTGCGCTTGCAGGGCGAAGGTGCCGCTGCTGAGCTTGCGGGTGGGTTCGACGCCTTCGGTGCCGCCTTCGGGCTCGTCGTATTCGTTCACCACTTTGCCGTTGAAGCTGATGGTGATTTTCTGACCGACGACCTTGATCTCGTAGTCCCACCACTCGCCGTCGCCCACGGGCGAGGTATTCATCACGTCCTTGCAGCGGTAGATGCTGCCGGACTTGCGCGGGTCGCGCTCGAAGGTGTTGTTGACCTGCGCCTCGTGTCCGTGCGCGGGCCAGTCTTTTTCCTGGTATCTGGTATGGAAGAAGATGCCGCCGTTGCTGTTCTTCTCCGTCTTGACCTTGGCGCGGAAGATGAAGTTCTTGAACGGCTTCTCCTCGCCGACGTAGAACAGGTGGCTGCGCGGGCCGTGGGCGATGAGGGCGCCGTCTTTCAAGGTGAAGCTGTTCGGCTCTTTTTCGGCGAGCTTCCAGCCGTCGAGCGAGGTGCCGTCGAAGATCGTGACGAAGCCGTCTTCTTTTTTCTCTTCCGCGGGGGCGAACCCGAGGCCGAGGGCGATGGTGAGGATGGTGAATAGTTTTTTCATGGCGCAATCAATGATGGGTTGGCGGGGCGTTGAGACTGAGGTTGAAGGTTACGGTTGCGTGCTACCCGGCCGGACGGGCACGTCAAGGTCGCCCAGCACGAATTGCAGGCCCCCGAGATAGTGTTTTACGACCGGGGCGTTCCAATACACCTCGTCATTGTGCCCGAGCGAGCAATAAAAGACGCGGCCTTTGCCCTGGCTACGCACCCAGGAAATGGCGAAATCGCCGTCGGTGCGGACGATGCCGTTTTTCGTCATGTCGGTCTTGCTGCCTTCGCCGAGATAGAGGCCGAGCAGGTTGTGGCGGGTGGCGGCGTCGTAGTTCTTGAGTTGGTAAATCTCGTCCTTGATGTCGAAGGTCGGGCCGCCGGCTTTGAAGGACGCGTTCAACGGATGCTCCACGTCGCGGACTTTGACGGTGACGGTGTCGCCGGCATTCCACGGATGCGCGTTGAAGGTGCCGCCGATGAGATTGAAATAACGCGGCTCCTCGCCCAGCGTGTCGGTGGCGGCATGGAATCCGGCGAGCCCGCCGCCGTTCTCCACGAAGTTCAGCAGCGATTGCACGAGCCGGTCGGCGCGAGCGGCATCGGCGCGCGCGAGTTCCTCCTTGGCGGGATTGCCCTCCCATTTTTTTGGGTCCTCGCTGAAGCACGTGCCGGTGGTGTTGAGCATGAGCACGGCGTCGAAGTCCTTGAGTTTTTCCGGCTCGAAATACGAAGGGTCTTCGGTGATGGTCGCGGTGAAGGCGCCGGTTTTTTCGCCGAGGAGCTTGGCCATTTCCTGACCCACCGGGATGGAGCCGTGACGGAAGCCCGCGGTGCGGGAATAGACCAGCAACCGGCGCGCCTGCGACGGTTTCGCCAGCGGCTCGGCGGGCAACGCGGCCTGGATTTTCTCGCGTTGTGTGTCATTCACCTGCGCCCAGGCGGTGACGAGGGGAAGATTGGAGACGGTGACGGCGGCGGCGGTGAGCCAGCGGCGGAGCGTTTGCGGAGTCATGGCAAGCGGGCGGCGGGGTTGATGGATGAGAAACGGGGATGAAAACGGAGGCCGGGCTTGACCCTTCCGACCGGCCCCGCAAAGTCAACCGCCACCAATGAAAGACAACGCCTTTTCCTTGCTTAGGGAACTGACCGAAGCCCACGGCGCGCCGGGGCACGAGGACGCCGCGCGCGCCATTTTCGTGCGCGAAACCACCGCCCTCGGCCCGCTCTCCAGCGACAAACTCGGCTCGGTGCTGTGCGAGGTCGCCGGTGGACGCGGCCCGCGGGTGATGCTGACCGCGCACCTCGATGAGGTCGGCTTCATGGTTCAGGACATCACCGCCGAGGGGTTCCTGCAAATCGTCGCGCTCGGCGGGTGGTGGACGCATACGTTGCCCAGCCAGCGCGTGCGGGTGAAGACGCGCTCGGACCGCGAGGTGCTGGGCGTCATCAGCTCGACACCGCCGCATTTCCTGCCCGAGGCCGACCGCCAGAAGCTCGTGCCCTTGGACAAACTCTTCATCGACATCGGCGCTTCCAGCCGCCGCTTCGCGGAGGAAACGCTGGGCGTGCGCGTGGGCGATCCCATCGTGCCCGACTCGCCGCTGACCGCGCTGGCCGATCCCGATCTGCTCTGCGCCAAGGCCTTCGACAACCGCATCGGCATCGCCGCGCTCATCCAGACCTTGCAGCAATTGGCCGCGGATTCGGTGCGGACCAATACGCTCCTCGGCGTCGCCACCGTGCAGGAGGAAGTGGGCTGCCGCGGCGCGAAGACCGCCGCCAGTCTCGCCAAGCCCGACGTGGCGCTCGTCTTCGAAGGCACGCCCGCCGACGACACGCCCGGTTTCCAGTCCAGCCGCCAGGCGGTGTTGGGCAAAGGGCCGCAGATCCGTGTCTTCGACCCCACCGCGATCATGAGCAAGCGGCTGGTCGATTTCGTCCGCGACATCGCGACCGAAAAGGGACTGCCTCATCAAGTCGCCGTCCGCCGCGGTGGAGGGACGGATGCGGCGTCGTTTCAGACGGTGGGCCTCGGCGCGCCCAGCGTCGTCATCGGCGTGCCCGCGCGCTACATTCACTCGCACAATTCCATCATCCACCTCGACGATTACCTCGCCACCGTCGCGCTCGTCACCGAAGTCACCCGCCGCCTCGACACCACCGCCGTGGCCTCGCTGACGGACTTCCTGCGCTGA
>CAZQUC010000453.1:0-3607 GCA_964596095.1 uncultured Enterobacteriaceae bacterium | reverse complement strand
ATGTCGGCGACTTTGTAAGGCAGCGTGGAGACGAGTGATTCGGTGGCAGTGGACATGACAAGATGCGGGTGATGAATGAAGAAGGGCGGGCGCCCCGTGGGCGGTTTCCCAACGTGATCGTCCCAGACCGTTTTCACGGACATATCAACATATCACGATACGTTGATGTGTTGCATCATGCCCTCCGTCTGTCAAACACGATCACGCTGGCCGTGGAGGTAATGATCGAGAGTCCGCGCGAGATCCACGGGCACGTCATCAGCGATCCCCGCCAAGCTGGCGTATCGTTCGGCCACCTTCCGTCTTGCCGGAGGTTCCGTTTCGATATGGCCGTGGTCCCGTCCGGCAGATGCACACCGGGCGGCAGCTTGATGGTTTCCTTCTCCGCTTCGAGACTCAGGAAAATCCCTCCCTCCACTCCGTGAAAGCGGCCCCTTGAACAAGACATTCTCCCCGCCATAAGTGCCTTGATGAGACTCATTCCCTTGTTGTTGCTGTTGCCATTGGCTCTGGCCGTGTCCTGCACTTCGCTCAAGAAAGAAACCGACGCGCCCGCGACCGGCGGGACCGGCGCGCGTCCCGACGCCGCCCGCGCGGAAGACGTGGCCAAGGTCGATGACCTCTTCAAAACCCGCAAGGCGAGCTACTTCCATCCGCCGGCGGAGAAGACGCCCGCTCTCACCGCGCAGAACGCGGCCTATGTCATCGAACTCGATCAGCAGCGGGTCTATCTTTACCACGGCTCCGAACTCGTCGCGGCGAGCCGGATCGCAAGCGGCCGCGCGGGTTACCGCACCGAGACCGGCAAGTATGTCATCGGCCAGAAGGATCTGAACCACCGCTCCAATCTCTACGGCAGCTATGTCAGCACCCGTGGCAGCACGGTGATGGGCGACGTGCGCGCGGGGTTCGACCCCACACCGTCCGGCGCGCGCTTCGTCGGCGCGCCGATGAAATACTTCCAGCGCTTCGTGCGGCCCAACGGGGGCTCGACCGCGATGGGGTTCCATCAAGGACACCTGCCCGGTTATCCCGCCTCCCATGGCTGCGTGCGTCTGCCCGGCGCGGCGGCGGCGTGGTTCTTCCAGCACGTGCCCAAGGGCACGCCGGTCTATGTGCGCGGGACCAAATACGGCGTGCCCTACGGCAAGGCGCAATCCCGCCCCAAGCGCGCGCCGAAAGTCCATTCGTCGCTCAATAAAAAGGCCGTCGATACCACGCCGCGGACCGAGCCGGCGGGAGCGGAAGCGGCCGATACCCCCGCGGCGCCGGCCGGCGCGGGAGCCTCGGCTTCGGAGGCCCCGGCCGCTCCGGCGCCAACGCCCCCCCCCCCACCCGCTTCGGAACCCGCCGCCCCGGCTCCGCCCGCGCCTGTGGAAGCCACTCCGGGTGGAAATTGAAGGCCGGTTGGTTTTCACGCGGCGTGCCTGTTCTCGCCGCTCTGACCGACATCATGCCCAGACAGGACGAAAGGGTGCCATTTTCACTGGAGGGATAGGGCGGCTCGTGCGGCGCCAGAGGAAGGCGCCCGCGAATCCCACGCCGGCGGTTGCATTCGCATTCCGTGATCTCTATCATGCCCATGAGGTCATCGCCGCCGCGGGACCATTCTTTGCGAACGTCCTTGTTCCTGCCTTCATCTTCAGTGTCCGAGACTTCCCCCACCACCTCCCCCGCTCCCGCCGTCCCACCGCCGTGGTGGCGGCGGCTCAGCGCTTATAGTGATCTCTGGACGCGTTATCTGGACTGGGCGGTGCGCCGGAGTCCGCATTTTTGGGAAGGCCCGCTGCTGCTGGGCTATGCCACCGGGTTTTATCTGGCGGCGGGGAAACAGCGACGGGCGATCATGGATAATCTGGCCGTGATCCGTCCGCGTGAAGGCCGGTGGAGGCGGCGCGCGCGGGCCTTCGGCGTGTTTTGGGAATTCAGTTGGATGGTGCTGGATTCCGCCCGGTCACGCGCCGGCGAGCGCCATGTGACGTGGCGGCTGGATGGCACGCCGGCCTTCGCTAAATTGCTGGAAAGCGGCCCGGCGCTCATCCTCACCGCGCACATGGGCAACTACGACGTGGCCGCGCCGTTCTTCGCCCACCGGCTCGGGCGGTGCCTGCACGGAGTGCGGGTCAGAGAGCGGCGGCCCGAATTGCAGGCGTATCTGGAAAACCAGCGGCAGACGCAGGAGTCGGAAAACTTCCGCGTCCGCTACAATCGGCCGGGGGAATTCCTCGGCGTTGAGCTGGCGCAGGCGCTGGCGGCCGGAGAGATCGTCGCCATCCAAGGCGACCGCGTGAGCGACGGGGTGTCGTCTGAGGAGGTGTCCTGGAACGGGCAGCGCTGGGGGCTGCCGCGCGGTCCCTTCGTGCTCGCCCAGGCGTCCGGCGCGCCGGTGTTTCCGCTCTTTGTGCGGCGCGAGGGATGGCGACGCTACCGCATCATTGTGCGGGAGCCGTTTGTGGCGTGGGTGGACTGCATGGACCGTATGGGCGGCGATCTCGCATCGAGCCGCCCGGCGCCGCGCGCCGAACGTGCCGCGGCCCGCGCGCGGCTGGTGGAGTGGTGGGCCAACCAGCTCGCGGGCGTGCTCGAGGCCAGCCCGTCGCACTGGCTGATGTTCGAGCGGGCCTTCGAGGGGCCGGCCACTCCGGGATCCCTGCCGGAGGTGCGGCCGGCGCCGCTGGCCACGCGTGACGAGGTGCGGCCCATGACGCCCCCCGTGCCACAACAGCGCTCGACCACACCGCTGGGCCGGTGGATCGACCGCGCGCTGGATCGCGATTGGCACTTGAACGAGCACATCGTGCCGGCCGAAGCGCCCGCGCAGAATCCCGTGGAAACTTTGCTGCTGACGTTGCTCTCGCTCGCGTTGGTCGGGTGCGGCGCGTGGTATTTCCTGTTGATCCCCTATCTGTCCACCCTCACGGCGGCGCTGGTGCTGCCGTTCACGGTGCATGCGCTGTTCCACCTCATCCTGCTGGGCTGCGCCACGGTGGCGGACGCGGGCGGACGCTGGTGGAAAGACCGGGCCGCTTCCACCGGCGATCACGCCGACATGGCCCGGCTCACCGAACAATTGATCTTCGCCACGCTGACCGGTCTCGCCTTCGCGCTGCTCCGCACCCCGGCCGGCCTCCTGGGCGCCGGCTGGCTCAGTCTCGCGGCCGCCAACACCATTTTGCTCGTGCTCGGCAAAGCGACCGATGCGTTGCCAAAGTGCGCGCCGAAGGTTCGCGACGGCGGATAACGGAGGGCGAGGCAAACGGGCAGGCGGGAGCAGGACGCCCTTCGGCGGCTCAGGGCGCGTCCGTCACCGTCACCCGCAGGAAACGGCGCGGCTGGCTGCCAAGCGGAGTGAGATCGGTCACTTTGACGGTTTCCACGAGTTCGGTCTGCGAGACCACGGTTTCGGTCATTTCCGCGGCGGGCAGCGGCATGAAAGCGGCGAGGTCGGCGCTGGCCTCGATCCGGTAACTTACAGGCGCCGGGGCTTTCAGACGCGGATACGTCACGGTGAGCTTGCCGTTTTCCACGGCGAAGACCGGCGGCGCGCCCGGGTTGGACACGGCGGGATCGGTGGCGAAGGCGTATTCGAGATAATTGGAAAGCCCGT
>CAZQUC010000452.1:0-3611 GCA_964596095.1 uncultured Enterobacteriaceae bacterium | reverse complement strand
GCCGTCTCACCGGTTGCTCTTCATTCCACACCCCCAACTCTTGCGCCGGGGTTATGGGGCTGAAAAGGGTGATGAAGATAAACCACAAAGAACGCAGAGAACACAAAACCAATCCCATGCCTCAGGTTTGAGGCTCGCCGCTTTTTATCTTTGTGTTCCTTGTGTTCTTTGCGGTGGTGTTGATAACGGAATTTTGGGTGAGCTTGCCGTTTTCAACGCCCAGCCGCTTGCAGGCGCGCGCGCAGCGTGGTCCAGCGTTTCCGCGAGTCGGCGCGGCGGACGGCGAGGTCGAGGGCCTCGCGCGTGCCGACGAGGACGACGAGTTGCTTGCCGCGCGTGAGGGCGGTGTAGAGCAGGTTGCGTTGCAGCATCACGTAATGCTGGGTGCTGAGCGGCAGCACGATGGCGGGGAATTCGCTGCCCTGGCTTTTGTGGATGGTGATGGCGTAGGCGAGGCGCAGCTCGTCCAGCTCACCGGCTTCGTAACGCGCTTCGCGGCCGTCCTCGAACCGCACGTCGAGCCGTAGCGGTTCGGTTTCGATGGCGGTGAGGCGGCCGATGTCGCCGTTGAAGACGTCTTTGTCGTAGTTGTTGCGGGTCTGGATGACTTTGTCGCCGACGCGGTAGAGCGTGCCGAAGCTTTCGGCCTCCAAGGTGAACTCGCCCGGCGCGTTGAGGGCTTCCTGCAAGCGGGCGTTGAGCGCGGCGGTGCCGAGCAGGCCGCGGTTCATGGGCGAGAGCACCTGCACGTCGCGCTTCGGATCGAGGCCGAAGCGCTGCGGGATGCGCTCTTTGATGACCTGCACCAACGCGGCGGCGATGGCTTCGGGCGTGTCGCGTTCGATGAAAAAGAAATCGCCCAGCGGACCCTCGGCGGGCGGCTCCAGGTCGGGCGCCTGGCCGGCATTGACGGCGTGGGCGGCGGTGATGATGCGGCTGGTTTTCGCCTGGCGGAAAATTTCCGTCAGCCGCGCCACCGGTGCCGCGCCGCTGTCGATGATGTCGGCCAGCACCCGGCCCGGCCCGACGGAGGGCAATTGATCGACATCGCCGACCAGCACGAGATGGGCGTCCGGCGGCAGCGCCTTGAGCCAATGCCAGAGCAGGGGCACATCGACCATCGACGCCTCGTCGAGCACGAAGAGCGTGCCGGGCAGCGGGCGCTCTTCGTTCCGCCCCCAGCCTTTGGCGGGCTGGTATTCGAGCAGGCGATGCAGGGTCGAGGCCTCGTGGCCGGTCGATTCGCTGAGGCGCTTGGCGGCGCGGCCCGTGGGCGCGGCGAGGGTGATCTCCAATCCCTTGGCCTCCAGAATGAGTAGCAGCGAATTAAGCAACGTCGTCTTGCCGACGCCGGGACCACCGGTGATGACGAGCAGGCGATGGCACAACGCCTGGCGCACGGCGGCTTTTTGCCCTTCGGCCAGGCTCTTGCCGGTCCGCTGCTCGACCCAGGCCAGCGCGCGCTCGGCGTCGATGGGCGGGTAGGCGGGCGGCCGCGCGTTCAGAGCGAGCAGGCGCTCCGCGGCGGAGCGTTCCGCGGTCAGCAAATGGGGCAGAAAAATCAGCCGCGTGTCGTCGATGCGGTCTTCCAGCAGCTCGGCGTGCGCGAGCAGGTTTTCCAGCGGCGGGATGAGTTGATCCGGCGGAATCGGCGGGCCGTCGCCGGCCAGCAAGGCGCCCGCCTCCGCCAGCAGCGTCTCCACCGGCAGCGCGCAATGACCGTCGTCAGTGGCCTTGTGGAGCGTGTGCTGCAGGCCGGCGGCCAGCCGCGCCGGGGCGTCGGGCGCGAGGCCCATTTTTTTCGCGATGGCATCGGCGGTCTTGAACCCGATGCCCCACACGTCCTCGGCGAGCCGGTAGGGATTCGCCTTGATGCGGGCGATGGCCTGGTCGCCGTAGGTCTTGTAAATGCGCACCGCCCGCGCCGTGTTCACCCCCTGCGCGTGGAGAAAGACCATGATCTCGCGCACGGCCTTTTGTTTTTCCCACGAGGCCTTGATTTCCTGGCGGCGCTTGACGCCGATGCCCTCCACCTCCTGGAGTTTCGCCGACTGGTGCTCGATGATGTCGAAGACTTTTTCGCCGAAGGCCTCCACCAGCCGCTCGGCATAGACCGGGCCGATGCCTTCGATCAAGCCGCTGCCAAGATACCGCCGGAGGCCCTCGCGCGAGGTCGGCTCGGTGACTTTCAGCGACTCGGCGGCGAACTGGCGGCCGTAGGTCGGGTCGTTGACCCACGCGCCCGCCGCCTCCACGCGCTCACCGGGCTGCACGGTGGCGACCGCGCCTTTGACCGTCACCGGCTCCGCGCGGCCGGACACGCTCACTTTCAGGATGGCGAAGCCGTTCTCCTCGTTGTGGAACGTCACGCGTTCGACCGTGCCGGAGAGCGTGGACGGGGCGGCGGAAGCGGGAACTGGCGGGGGTGTGGGCACACGAAAAAAGCGACCCGCCAGCATCCCCGCGACCCGGAGCGGAATCAAGACCGCTTCCAGCAAAAAAAGAAAGATACAAACCGGCCGCCCTGCCTATGGCAACGCCCCTTGCCCGAGGTAACACCAGGGCGGCCGGTTTGGCTTGCCAGCTAGCTCCGCATCACCCGATGCGGACTGGCAAAAAGTCGATCACGTTATGTCGGAAAACTTTGGAAAAACGACCCTTCCGGGGACAACAGAGAGGAGGATGTTATCCCCGGAAGGAGTCGGGAAGATCATTCGGAAAGGAGCGCTGACAAAAAGCTCTGGCAGCGCCTCTCCCCGTCAGGGATCGTCAACAAAGCCACCTCGCGGGGGTTGTTTGTTGGCGGAAATCCTGCGGCAGGTTGGTCTGCCAGACCGCGTGACCGAGCGCGTAATGCACCACTTCCGGTGGCGCGCCGGTGGAGGACACGCGGGAGGCCGAAACGACCGGCCCGGCCGTAGCGCGAAGCTCCGGAAGCGAGATGGCACGTGGCGAAACATGCGGGTTCATCGAGGAAAAAATGGGTATCAGTTGGAGAAAGTGAGCGGTGGAGGGAGAAGTCTTGTCCTGCATTTCCGGGAGGTGGGCCGGGCTGGGAGAAGGCCGGGGAGTCGGGCCGCCGCAACAGGAGAGGTCTGTTCCGGCGGCCCGGTTTTCCATTCACCCCAGACACTGGTGGCAGCTCCGGACCGAGCCGGATGATCCCGGCGACGGCACCGAAGAAGCGAAGAAAACGGACATTGGAGACATCGAGGTCATGCGAAAAGGAAACGGCAAACAGCCATCGGTCATGACGCGAGCCGCGTGAGGGCTGTCCGTCATGGTATTCTACAATCCACGCGCCTCGGAAAAGGTAGCTCGGCCCGCAGGGCGGCCTTGGTTTAGCTGACGAGAGGGATCGAACGCGATGCCGCAGCGCGGCGTTCAAAACTCATTCGCATCAAATATATATTGAATTGATATGATTTTACAAGCGTTTTTTCGAAATTTTTTTGAATCTTTTGAATGAATTGAAAGTGAACGAGTTGAATGAGAAGAAAAGAAAAGGAATCGAACGGTAATCTCCGCGGACAGTGGCGGAAACTGCTCACGAGGCGGAAGATTTATGTGCGGAATAACGAGCTTGGGCTAGCCGCTCCGGAAACCGGAGT
>CAZQUC010000451.1:0-3621 GCA_964596095.1 uncultured Enterobacteriaceae bacterium | reverse complement strand
CCCGAGCCGCCATGCACGACGGTGATGTCCGTGACCTGTCCTCCGCTGATGGTCGCCACCGCTTGCGCCGGATCCAGCGGTGCGGTCGCGTGATAAAGCTGGAATTTGAAATGTCCGGTCCCGGTGAAGTTGACGCCCTCAACCGCGATCCGGCCTTGGTGCGCGAGGGTGCGCGGCACTTCCGCGCGCAGCAGACCGCCCCCACCGGCGGCCATGATCAAGAAGAGGGAAAGAAGGGTGCGAGTTTTCATGATAGAGGGTGTTTTTTCCAGTGGGCTGCACTCCCGTTCTAAGGCATCGCGAGCCGGGCATTACAGGGTGTCGATGATTTAAGATCGATGATGGATGATTGGATTCAGGCGAGGGCCGCGAGCAGCGCGCGCAGTTCGTCCTCGATGATCGCGCCGTCTTCGTTTTCGAGCGTGGCGGCCACGAGGTCGCGCAAGACGTGGCGGTAGCGTTGGCGCAGGCGGTGGACGGCGACGCGCGTCGTGTTGACCGACCAGCCGAGCGCTTGCGCCGCTTCCGTATAGGCGGTTTCGCCACTGGCTCCCGAGGCGTCGAGAAAGGAACGCAGCGCCGCCATCTCCACCGAGCGGCTGGCCGTGGCGCGTTCGGCTTCCAGGGCGGTCAGCGCGCGTTGCAGCAGCGTCAGCGCCCAGCGGCGATGGAATAATTTCTCCGGCGTCACGTCATCCACCGGCTCCGCGGCGTAGCGTTCCTCCGCGCTGAGGGAGTCGAACGAGACGATATGCGTCCGGCCACCGCGCCGCCAGCGCGCGCGCCGGTCACGCTCGTCGGCGAGGAAGTGTTGGAACGACGCGAGCAGGAACGTGCGCAACCGTCCGCGCCGGCGATCCGCCACGGCCAAGGCGTCTTTTTCGATGAGGTGGGCGAAGAATCCCTGCGTGGCGTCTTCCGCGTCTTGCGTGCCCAACCCCTGCCGGCGCGCAAAGGCGTAGAGCGGATACCAATAGTGCCGGCAAATCTGCGCCAGGGCCGCTTCGGCGCGCGGGGCATCCTCGTCGCGATGCCGGATGGCGGACACCACGCTCCAGCGCGTGACGGGAAAATCCGCGCGTTCCTGGTCGCCGGCCGCCATGGTGCCGCTGTGCGCGATGGGAACGCGGGTGTCAAGAGCGATCACGTTGGAAAGGGGGAGGAGGAACCACTGATCAACGCCGGATGAGCAAGGCCAGCAGGGCGCTGGCCACCGCGAAGGTGGCGACCACGGGAAAGACCAGCGCCGGGTTTTCGACGCCGGGCGTCGCGCTGAAGGGATTGCTGTCGATCATCCAGCCGATTAACGGCTCGCCCAGGCCGGCCATGGCGTAGGCGAAGAAATTCATGAGACCGACGGCGGTGCCCGTGCGTGACCGGCCCAGTAAATCCGGCGCCAACGCCCAGAAGGCGGCCTGTGGTCCGTAGGCGAAGAAGCCGCTCAGGAACAACACCGGCAGGCCCAGCCAATGGCCTTGCGGAAGGAGATACATGGCGAGAGCCATCACGGCGGCCAGGCTCATGAAGGTGGCGATCACGCCCGAGCGGCGCGAGCCGCAAAAGCGGTCGGACACCCAACCGGTGGTCACCGCGCCCAGCGCCATGCCGACGGGCAGGGCGATGCTGATCCATTTGCCCAGGGGATTGATCTTGAAGTTTTCCCCCAGAAAATACACCGGCACCCAGATCAAGAGTCCATAACGCACGGAGTTTTGAAACCCGATGGCCAGGCCGGCCAGCAGCAGCTTGCCGCATCCCAGCGCCGCTTTGTAGCGTTGCCAACTGGTTTCCTTGTGATCCGCTTGGGCAGGCGCGTGGACGTCGGTTTCGTCATGGAAATCCGCGAACCCCAGCCGGGAAGGCCGGTCGCGCGCCAGCAGCCACACGACGGTCCCGCCCACGAGCATGAGGATCACCGGCAGGCGGAAAATCCAACGCCAGCCCAGATGCAGCACGTCCAGCACCACCAGCGAGGTGACGAACGACAGCACCGAGGCCAGGCCGGCCGAGAGCAAATAAAGCCCGAAGGCCTTGCCACGTTCCTGCGCGCTGAACCAGTTCGCCACCAGCCGGCTGCCCGGCGCCCAGCCCATGCTTTGCGCGAGGCCGTTGACACCCCACGCATAGACCAGCGATTTGAACCCGAGGCTCAGGCTGGTCAGCCAATTGAAGACAAAGGACATCACCGCGCCCAGGCTCATCATCCGCCGTCCGCCGAAGCGATCACCGAGATTGCCATTGATGGCCTGTCCCAACGCGTAGGACCACAACATCGCGGTGCTGACCCAACCGAGCGTCGGCTTGTCCAGTCCGAATTCCGCCTGGATACCCGGGATGGCGAAGCCGAAGGTCTGCCGCCCGGTGTAATAAAACAGGTAGCAGAACATGACGGCTCCCAGCACCCGCCACTGCGCTTTGCGAAAGGAAGGATTTTGTGAAGAAGGCGAAGCCGTCATGCCACGGGCGTGAGGTCGTCGAGGGTCAGGCTGTAGGTGAAGACGCGCGCGCCGTGGCGGTTGACGAGTTCCGCCTGCAATCGCGGCGGCGAGACGGTCGCATCCACGTCCAGCACCAGAAACACATGCGGCTCCACGGCGCTGCGCACGAGATCGGGATGATAGACATTGAGGCTCGGGATCACGCTCGCGTGGATCGGCGAGGCGATGAACTGCACCAGGTTGTAGCCCACTTTTTTCGCGGACGCGTAACGCAGCACGCGGCTGGCGTGGATATCGCCGCCCGCGAGGATCACGCCGGGGATCTTGTGTCGTGCGATGAAGTCCTCCAAGGCCGCGCGCTCATAAAAATACGTGCCCCAGTCGTCCTTCTCGCGGTTCTCCTTGTCATCCCAGATGACCCCGCAGGCGAGCACTTTGAAGGGCGCCGTTGAGGCCAACAACCCGCGTTGCAGCCACTGCCATTGCGCCGCGCCGAGCAGGGAAGGCTGCAAGGGATTGGCATAGGAGGCTTCCGTCATCGCGAACCAGCGGGTGTCGATCAGAAAGACCTCAACCGGCCCGTAGCGGAAGCTGGTGTAGATGCCCTGGTCGTTTTCGCCGAACGCCCATTGCGGGCGATAGCGGGTGAAGACGGTGCGGCTGTTCTCCTTGCCCGGAACGAGGCCGCTGCTGTCGTTGCCGGCGAAGTCGTGATCGTCCCACGTCCACCAGCAGGGGCGGGAGCGGAGCAGGCGCTGGTATTCCTCCACTGCGGCGAATTCGCGATGCCGCTTGGTCTGCACGGCCAGGTCGGTGCTGTCGATGTAAGGGGTGTCGCCGATCAAGACCACGCCGTCCACCTGTTCCTCCGCCATGCGGTTCCACACCGCCCGGCTGCCGGCGTCCTCCCGCGCGCAGGAGCTGAGCGCGAGGCGCACCTTGGCGGGTTGCGCCGGATTGGGCGCGGTGGTGAAAACCTGTTCCGGAGCTTCGCGTAGCGGCGTGGCTCCCGATAAAATGCGATAGCGATAGCGCGTGGCCGGCTGCAAGTCCGACACCCGCCACTGCACGCACAGGTCGTGCGCTTCGTCGGCGCGCGCCGTAATGACGCGGGTGTCGCCGCCTGCTACGGGCGTGACCTCCAGCGCATACTCGCCCGGCGTGGCCGCGCGCAACCAGAGCG
>CAZQUC010000450.1:1268-3654 GCA_964596095.1 uncultured Enterobacteriaceae bacterium | reverse complement strand
TACCGAAGCAACGACTCCACCCAACCCACTTCGATGAACGAATCCATATACACGGTAAGGACCTGCGGGGACGTGCCCCAGATCCGGTTGGCGGTGTCGATCCAGCTTTGGGCTTCGGCCTTGTCGTCCTTGTCGAACTCCAGCGCGGCGTGGGCCATTTGGTAGATCGGCTCGTCGTCGATGTAGCTGAAGGTCTTCACAATCTCCTCCGCTTCGGCCGTTTTGTCCTGCTTGAGCAAGGTGATCACCACCTTGAACTGCATGAGTTTTTTCGTGGCCTCGTCCACCGACGGGCTTTTCTGCAACTCTTCGAAGGCCCGCTGGGCTTTGGCCCATGACGCTTTCGCGTCCTTGCCTTCGATCGATTTGCCGGCCGCTTCCACGAATTCGATCTCGGCGAGGTTGAACTTGGCCTGGAAGCTGTGCGGATGCAGTTTCAGCGCTTCCTCGAAGGCTTCCCGCGCTTCGGGGAACATGCGGATTTTCGTGAAGGCCGCGCCGATGAGGTTCTTGACCACGAAGAGCTTGCCTTTGGCGAGGATGTCGGCCTCGGTCAGTTTGGCCAGTGCCTCTTGGAGGCGGATGCCGCTGAGGAATCCCGACGCCTCGTTGACCAGCTTTCTGATTTTGTCGGCCACCTCGGGATTCAGTTTGTCGAATTCGGCCAGCGTGGGATCGACGGCTTCCGCGGCGGTGGTCGCCCGCTCTTTCGCGGATCTCTCGGAGGAGGCGCGGGCCGTGGATCGCTCCTGGGCCAACGCCAGCGGGCCGGCCAGTGTCGCCAGCAGGAACAGGGAAAAGATCGGACGTTTCATAGGCAATGGGATGGAGGTTGTCAGAACGAGGAAGCGGGGGCTACTTACGACGCAAGCGACGATGAAGTCAACGAACCTCTCCAACCCTCCCATCTCCGGGGTTCCGGCCTGCGGGAGCCCGTCCGGACGGGTTCACAGCGGCTGGTGCCTTTTCGGCGGCAGTTTCGATCCCGTGCATCGCGGGCATCTCGCGCTGGCGGCGGCCGCGCGGCGGCAGGGCCACTTGGAAAAAGTGATCTTCCTGCCCGCCTGGCGCTCGCCGCACAAGCTGGCCGGTCCCGGCCCCGCGCCCGCCGCCGACCGGCTGGCCATGTTGCGGCGGGCGACCCGGCGCCTGGCATGGGCGGAAGTTTCCTCGTGGGAAGTGGACCGCGGCCGGCTTTCTTACTCTTGGCAGGCGGCCGAACATTTCGCGGCCATGCAACGTGCCGATCCTTCGCCGGCGGCCTCCCGCCCCTTGTGCTGGCTCCTCGGCGCGGACCAGTGGGACCATCTCGAAACGTGGGCGCGTCCGGCCCGACTGGCCGAGTTGCTGGTCTTCCTCGTGTTTCCCCGCGACGGGATTCCCATCCTCGCGAAGCCGGGATTCGTCCACCACGTCATCGACGTGCGCCATCCCGCGTCCTCCACGGCGGTGCGCGCGGCGGCGCGGCGTGGCGAGCCTCTCGCGGAACTCGTGCCCGCCGCGGTCGCGGAATATATCGCGCGCCACGGGCTTTACGCCTGAGTTGACGAGTCCGACATGTCCGACTGATCCCCCACCAGCCTCAGGATCGACGGCGCCAGTTCGGCATCGCCGTCCAGCGCGTGCCACCACGAGGGATAACGCGGCCGCCACCCGGTGGCGAGGAGCTTCGCCACGCCGACGCGTTTGTGTGTCCACCCGCGCTTGCGGGCCGCATCGGGCGCGCGTTCGGGCGGTGGCGGGCGGTCGAAGCGGCGGGCGAGTTCGCGGTAAATCTCCCGCTGGGTCAACGGCGTGCCATCCGCGACGTTGAAGATTCCACGCAAGTCACCCGCCACCACATGAAAAAGCGCCGCCGCGGCATCGTCGCCGTGCAGTTGGTTGATCCACCGTCCGTCGGGCGCGGCCTCGCGCTGGTCGGGCGGCACGTCGATGGCGGACTGTCCGAGCAGAAAATTCTGCAACAACACCGAACGCCTCGGTCCATACAACCCCGCCAGCCGCAGCACCGTGCCGCCGGCATCCAGGATTTGGGCTTCGGCTTCGCGCAGCAGCCGGCCTGTCTCGCGTTCGGGTTCGGCCGGGGATGTCTCATCGACCCAGGAGCCGTCCGTCTGCGGGTAAACACTCGTGCTGCCGGCGAAGACGAAGCGCGCGCCGCGTTGGGTGTCGAGCAGTCGGCGCCCCGCCTCCACATACACGCGCCGATACGCGTCCACGCCGCCGCGCCCCGATGAAGCCGTCATCACCACTACGTCCGCGGCCGGCAGCGTGGCCACGAAGGCCGGCTCCGCCACATCGCCCGCCACGGCCTCGATCCCTTCCTCGCGCAAGGCCTGCGCCGACGCCTCCGAATGCGTCACCCCCACCACACGATGCCCCTGCG
>CAZQUC010000450.1:0-1168 GCA_964596095.1 uncultured Enterobacteriaceae bacterium | reverse complement strand
GTGGTTCAAACAACCGTTTCGTAGCTGAGAGAGATCTTCAATACTTCCGCCGCAAATGGCTGGGCAGGATGCCGAGTTCGTCGCGGTATTTCGCCACCGTCCGCCGCGCGAGCTTGATGCCCTGCTCGTGGAGTTTTTTCACGATGGCATCGTCGCTGTAGGGCTTGGTCGCGTCCTCGTTTTTGACCAGTTCGCCCAGCGCGGCTTTCACGCTCACATTGCTCATCGACTCGCCGGAGGAGGTTTCCAGCCCGGTGGTGAAGAAATACCGCAATTCATACACGCCCTGCGGCGTGCGCATGTATTTGCCGTTCACCGCGCGGCTGACCGTCGTCTCGTGGACGCCCACCACCTCGGCCAGTTGCGCCATGTTCATCGGCCGCAAGTGCGACGGCCCGTGATCCAGAAACGCCTCCTGCCGCACGACGATTTCCTCGGCGATGCGGCGGATCGTCTGCTGCCGCTGCTCGATGGACTGGATGAAAAACTTCCCGCTGCGGATGCGCTCGCGGATGTAGCCGCGCACTTCTTCCTTCGTGCCCGACCGCGCCATCAGATCCTTGTAGGTATTGCTGATGCGAAGACGCGGCACGGCCTCGTTGTTGAGCGTCACCACATAACGGCCGTTGACCTTCTCCACGGAAAGATCGGGCTGCACGTAAAGATTGGCTGCCGTGGAGGTGACGAAATCCTGCGCCGGCCGGGGATTGAGCCCGCCGATCGTTTCGGCGGCCTGCGAGACACGCTCCACGGACACCTTCAATTTCCGCGCCAGATCCGGCAGCCGCCGCCGCGCCAGATCGTCCAGATGCTCGGCGACCAGCCGGTATTCCAGCGAGTCTCCCTTGCCTTGCCGCTCGAGTTGGATCAAGAGGCAATCCTGCAACGACTCCGCGCCGACGCCGGGCGGATCGAGATTTTTCAGCACGGCCTTGGCCTTTTGCAGGCGCTCCAGCGGCACACCTTCCTCGAAAACCATCTCCGTCAGCGGCAGGGATAAAAACCCCCGCTCGTCCAGCGAGCCGATGAGGGTGTCCACATCGTGGCGCGCCTGCGGTGACAGCGTTTCCGTCGCCAGTTGTTTCTGCAAGTGCTCCGCCAGCGACTCCGGGGCGGTCAGCGAATCGAACAAAAATTGCCGCCGCTCCTCGTCCTCCAGCGTGCGCGG
>CAZQUC010000449.1:0-3661 GCA_964596095.1 uncultured Enterobacteriaceae bacterium | reverse complement strand
AAGCCTCGCTTGCCCTGGGCTATGATCTTTCGCCCCGTTGGGGCTAAACACATACATCCCGGAGGGATCGCAGCGCGCTTGCCCCGCGGAAAGGAAGAACTCTATCCGACTCTTCGTTTGTCCTGGAGCGGGGGAGCGGCTATTGGTCCGCCCCTCCCGGTTCATCTGTCACCCGTCATTTTTCATGCTGCGTTTCAATCTCCTTGGTTTTCCTGTTTCCATCCACTGGATGTTCTGGGTCATCACCGCGCTGCTGGGCGGGGCGAGTTTCAAGCTGGGGCGGCCCGGCGGCTTGCAGGAGGTGGCGATGTGGGTCATCATCGTGTTGATCTCCATCCTTTGGCATGAACTGGGGCATGTGTTGTTCCAGAAAAAATACGGCGCCCGGCCGGAGATCATGCTCTATGGCGGCGGCGGGCTGGCCATTCCGCATGGCGGCCGGTTCACCCGCAAGCAATCCTTCATCATCGCGGCGGCGGGGCCGGCGTTCGGGTTGATGCTGTGGGCGGTGTCGCAGCGGTATTTTTATTTCTTTCCGCCCACTCCCGGCGGGCGGATGGAATTGATTAGGGATAATCTGACCTGGGTAAACCTCGGATGGTCGCTCATCAATCTCCTCCCTGTGTTACCGCTGGACGGCGGGCGGATCATGGAGGCGCTGCTCGGGCCTCACCGGCTGCGCACGGTCGCGCTCATCGGGATGGTGATGGCCATTTTGACCGCGGTGGCGGCCTTCCTGCTGCTCCAGTCGATCTTCATCGCGATTTTCTTCGGTTTCTTTGCCTGGCAGAATTTCCAGATCTACCAGCAGGGCCGCGAAGACCGGATGTTCTGACCCTGGCGCGTCATGGATCCGGAGCCTGTCCCCAGCCCTGTGGTCATGCCTGTGCGTCCCGCCACGCCCGGCGACGCGGCGGCCATCAGCGCGATCTACAATCACGCGGTGCTTCACTCCACGGCGACCTTTCAAGAACAACCGGAAACGGTGGCCGATCGTCAGGCCTGGTTGCAGGCGCATGGGCCGGCGCATCCGGTGCTGGTGGCGGAAACGGCGGCGGGCGAAGTGGTGGGTTGGGCGTCGTTGAGCCCGTTTCATCCGCGCAGCGCCTTCCGCCATACGGTGGAAACCTCGGTTTACATCGATGAGCACTACCAGCGCCGAGGACTGGGCCGGCGGCTGACGGAGGCGCTGCTCGAACGCGCGCGGGATCTCGGCCACCATCGGGTGCTGGCCACCATTTCCGGCGATCAACCCGCCTCGATCGCCCTGCATGAGAGCCTCGGGTTCACCCCGGCCGGGCACCTGCACGAAGTGGGCCGGAAATTCGGGAAGTGGCTGGATTTGGTCATTCTGGAAAAGCGCCTGCCGTGAGTCTTTTGGGGGGCGCCGGGCAAAAACATGACTTTTTGCCTTTTCAGTTCCCCATCAGTTGTCGCACCATGCGGCCATGCCATCCGCTCAAACCCCGGCTTCACCAAACAACCTCGAGCCCTCCCCATCCACCCCCCAGCCGCCGCCGACAACGGAGCCTCGCATCCGACGCGTGATCGTGCTGGGGGCGGGCAGCGCGGGCTTGATGACGGCGCTGGCGTTGCGGCGGCGGGCGCCGGAATTGGAGGTGACGGTGGTGCGGAGTCCCAGCCTCGGAGTGATCGGTGTGGGGGAAGGCACCACGGCGGCATTCCCGCGGTTTCTCTTCGAGCAGTTGCGGTTGAAGCCGGGGGATTTCTACCGCCAGGCGCGGCCGACGTGGAAGCTGGGGCTGCGTTTCCAGTGGGGACCGCGCACGGAGTTTTATTATTCCTTCGACACGGAGCTGGCCCGGCAGGGGCCGGAATTGGCCAAGCCGAACGGCTTCTATGCGCCGGACGGTCCGGAGCCACCGATCATGGGGCGGATGTCCGCGCTCATGCACGCGGATCGGGCGGTGCCCCAGCAGGCGAACGGCGCGCCCGATCTCACCATCAAGCACGCCTTTCATATCGAAAACCGCGCGTTTGTCGGCTGGCTGGAGGAAGCCGGCCGCGCGCTGGGCGTGACCTTTATCGACGGGCTGGTCGAGGGGGTGGCCTTGCGGCCCGAGGGCGGGGTGCGGGCCTTGCATCTGGATGGCGACCGCACCGTGGAGGGAGATTTTTTTGTCGATGCCTCCGGGTTCCGCGCCGAGCTGGCGGGGCGGGCGCTGGGCGAACCGTTCGTGAGTTTTGCCGACACATTGTTCTGCGACCGCGCGGTCATCGGCGGCTGGGATCGCACCACCGAAGAGACGCGTCCCTACACCACCTGCGAGACGATGGACCACGGCTGGTGCTGGCGCATCGACCATGAGGAAATCATCAATCGCGGCTACGTGTTCAGCTCGGCATTCGTCAGCGACGAGGAGGCGGCGGCCGAATTCCTGCGCAAAAATCCCCAGGTCACCACCGGCACGAGCGTGGTGAAATTCCGTTCCGGAAGACTGCGGCGCTTGTGGGTGGAGAACGTGGTGGCCATCGGAAATTCCGGCGGGTTCGTCGAGCCGCTGGAGGCGACGGCACTGCAAACGATCGGCACTATCGCCGCCAATCTGGCGGACGTGCTGCACGGCTCCGAAGGCCGGCCCACGCCCAGCCTCATCCGGCTTTTCAACCGCCATTCCACCGGCTTGTGGGATGACATCCGCGATTTCCTCTCCATCCACTACCGCTTCAACACGCGGCTGGACAACCCGTTCTGGCGGCATTGCCGCGCCGAGGTCGCCTTGCACGGGGCGGAGGAACTCGTCACGTTTTACCGCGAAAACGGCCCCTCGTTGACCGGCGCGGGCCACACGCTCAGCCCCGGGAATGCCTTTGGTTTGGAAGGCTATTACGCCTTGCTGGTGGGCCAGCAGGTGCCGCACGAGCGGCCGTATGCGCCGACGCCCCAGGAGCGGGCCTGGTGGGAAAAGCACGGCCAGGCGTGCCGGCAATTGGCGGCGCGCTCCCTGCGCATGGCCGACGGCATGGCCCTCATGCGCGATCCCCGGTTGCGCTGGGGATGAGCCAGGGCTTGCGCATGAATGATTCCTGTTGGGGTTGCCCCGGAGGGACAGCCGCTCGAGATTGTTTTTTTGAGACTAACGGGGATCCGTAAATACAGGGCTGCAGAAGTTGAAGGCAAATTTTTGAGACTTTGTGCTGGGGTGATGCGTTTACTAAAGTCGGTTTAATTCGATTTGCATCGTCTTCAGCGTAGATTTAGTCAAATGACTATATTGTAGAATCGCAGGAAAGTCCTGCGCCAGCCCGGTCAGTCCCTCTCCCACTACCTGGTCACGGTTCTGCATCACTTCGAGCACGCGCTTGCCCGCCAGATCACTCACCACGCTGCCGTAGCTCTGTCCTCTTCCAAAACTCTTTTCGTCAAGGTCCAAATATTCCACGGGCTCCGCGCCATCGTGACCTTGGCCTCGACGATCTTCCGTCGGACGCTTACGGAGTAGGCGGTTTCCGTGGGGTATTTTGCTAGGGTGATTTTCCTCCCCATTGACACATTCTGTCTGACACACTCAATTTTCCGCCTTCCGTAACTCCTTGAAAATCTGGTCGGGCCGGCGAGATTCGAACTCACGACCTCTTGCACCCCATTTATGATTCTAGCAGGGTCGTCTCTGTAAATCCCTTATTAGAAACGTGAGAT
>CAZQUC010000448.1:2268-3689 GCA_964596095.1 uncultured Enterobacteriaceae bacterium | reverse complement strand
GGGTCTGTAGCTCAGCGGTTAGAGCAGGGGACTCATAATCCCTTGGTCGTGGGTTCGAACCCCACCGGACCCACACTTTCGTGGGCGGGGGTGTCCCGCCCACCGCGGAGAGGGGGCGGCGGAATGAGGGTGGATAGTGATGGCCAAGCCTCCGATGCCGCCTCCGCGCTGAATGCGGCCGGGCTTTTTCTGAAACGGCGCGTGGAAATCGAACGCGCCGTCATCGCGGTGGGCGGGACGTCCCCGCCACGTTTACACGTCGAGTTTTGTCCACGCCGCGTTGTTCTTGGACGAGGCGACGACGGCTTCGATGAAGGCCATGCCGCGCACGCCGTCGGCGATCTTCGGGAAATCGTTCGCGGGGTCGTCCTTGGCGAGCTTGCGCTTTTCCAGCCGGGCGCGGATGGCGAGTGCGAAGTTCTTGTAGATGTTGGCGAAGGCTTCCAGATACCCTTCCGGATGCGCGGGCGGGGTGCGGCCGGCGGCCAAGGCGGCGGGCGAGAGGTAGCCGTTGGCAGTGCGGTAAATCTGCGCGGGCTGGTCGCTCCATTTCACGAGCAGGGTGTTCGGTTCCTTTTGATGCCACTCCAGCCCGCCATGTTCGCCCCACACGCGGATGTTGAGGTTGTTCTCCTCGCCGACGGAAATCTGCGAGCTGTGCAGGACGCCCTTCGCGCCGCCTTTGAAGCGCAGGAGCACGTTGCCATCATCATCCAGCTTGCGGCCTTTGACGAAGGTGGTGAGATCGGCGGCGAGTTCGGAGATTTGCAGTCCGGTGATGTATTCGGCGAGGTTTTCCGCATGGGTGCCGATGTCGCCGATGCAGCCGGCCGCGCCACTCTTCTTCGGGTCGGTGCGCCAACTGGCCTGCTTCTGCCCTTCCGCTTCGATGCGCGTGGCCAGCCACCCTTGCGGGTATTCGACCACCACCTTGCGGATCTTGCCGAGCTTGCCGGAGGCGATGAGCGCGCGGGCTTCTTTAACCAATGGGTAACCGGTATAATTGTGCGTCAGGCCATAGAGCAGGCCGGTCTTTTTCACCAAGGCGGCGAGTTCCTTCGCCTCCGCGAGGTCGAAGGTGGCGGGTTTGTCGCTGAGGACGTGGAGGCCGTGTTCGAGCGCGAGCTTGGCCGGCGGGAAATGCACGTGGTTGGGCGTGACGATGGCGATGAAGTCGATGCGCTCGCCTTCGGGCAGGGACGCCTCGGTCTTGATCAATTCCTCGAAGCTGCCGTAACAACGCTCGGGCGGCAAAAACAGGTCGGCGCCGGAAGCACGGGATTTTTCGGGATCGGAGGAGAACGCGCCGGCGACGAGTTCGATCTGGCCATCGATGGCGGCGGCGATGCGGTGGACGGCGCCGATGAAAGCGCCGCGTCCGCCACCGACCATCCCATAACGGATTTTTCGGCTCATGGATT
>CAZQUC010000448.1:0-2168 GCA_964596095.1 uncultured Enterobacteriaceae bacterium | reverse complement strand
AAGAACCCCCGCTTTCCGTTCTCGCCATGCGCCCGACACCGCCATCCGCCCACGATGAATCCGATGCCGCCGGCTTGGTGCTGGGAGGCAAGAGCCGCCTGACGCGTCAGCGCCGGGAGGTTTACGAGGTGCTGCTCGGCGAGCGCGACCACCCCACGGCCACCGAGGTTTTCCTGCGCGTGAAAGCACGGGTGCCGACCATTTCCCTGGCCACGGTTTACAACTGCCTCGAAACCCTCACCCAAGCCGGTTTCGTGCAGCAGGTGAATCTGGACCGCGCGCCGTCGCGGTATTGCCCGAATACCCGTGAGCACGGCCATTTTTACTGCGAGCAATGCGGCCGGGTCACCGACGTGGAATTCAACGGCGCGCCCTGCTCGAACGGCACGCTGCAACTCCCCCGCGGCGCGATCGTCCAGCACGTCGATATTTCCCTCAAAGGGCTGTGCCCGGAATGCGCCGGCCATCAGGAAAAGGCCGCGCCCGCGTCCCCCCGCAAGCCTTCCGCCAAAAAGAAAGGGCTGAATTGAGCCGGCCTCCCGCACTCCGTTCGATTTCCTGCCCCGTTTCATTTCCGATTCCTACCTCTAGTCCATTTTCTCTCTTTCATCTCATCCGATTTCCATGAGCCTCGACATCCACAACCTGCACGCCCGCATCGGCGAACGCGAAATCCTCAACGGCCTCACGCTGGAAGTTCCGGCGGGCGAGGTCCACGCCATCATGGGGCCGAACGGCTCCGGCAAAAGCACGCTCGCCAAAGTCCTGGCCGGGCATGAAGACTACGAAGTGACCGAAGGCACCGCCACCCTGGACGGCGAAAATCTGCTCGACATGGAACCCGACGAGCGCAGCCGCGCGGGCCTCTTTCTCGCCTTCCAATACCCCGTGGAAATCCCCGGGGTCAGCAACGCCAACTTCCTCCGCGCCGCCCTCCAAGCCCGCTTGCCCGAGGGCGAGGAGCTGGACGCCGTCGCCTTTTACCACCGGATGTATGAGAAAATGGATTTCCTCGAAATGAGCCGCCAGTTCACCAGCCGCGCGGTCAACGAGGGCTTCTCCGGCGGGGAGAAAAAGCGCAACGAAATCCTCCAACTCATGATGCTGGAGCCCAAGTTCGCCGTGCTCGACGAGACCGACTCCGGCCTCGACATCGACGCGCTCAAAGTCGTCTCCAAAGGCGTCAACGCCATGCGCTCGCCCGAGCGCGGCTTCCTCGTCATCACCCACTACCAGCGGCTGCTCGATTACATCAAGCCCGACGTCGTCCATGTCCTCGTGGACGGCCGCATCGCCAAAACCGGCGGCCCCGAACTCGCCCACGAACTCGAAGCCCGCGGCTACGATTGGGTGAAGGAGGAGACGCTGGCGGCGGTGTGAGGTCACGTCCCAATGCTCATGAAGCCCACGGTTTACATCGAAACCACCATCCCCAGCTATCTGGTAGCCAAACGCAGCGGGCTTCTTGTCACAGCCGCCCATCAGCAATCAACGCAATTTTGGTGGGAATATTACCGATCGAACTTTGAATGCTACATTTCAGCCTACGTTGTTGATGAAATATCTCTGGGAAATCCTGAAATGGCGCAGAGACGACTGGAGATTATAAAAGAATTACCCGTTCTAGAGAACACGGAGTCATCGGAAATTCTGGCTCAGAAAATCAAAGAAGGCTTGAACCTTCCCGAGAAGGCATCTCTTGACGCTTATCATATTGCCATCGCGGCGGTCCATGGCATGGATTTTCTTCTTACTTGGAACTGCACTCACATCAATAATCTCCGCCTCCTTCCCAAAATCGAATTACTTTGCCGCTCCTCCGGCTTCTCACCGCCAGTGATCGGCACTCCAGAAGAACTGTTCTAATTATCGTAATGAATGCGCCTGCTAACGATTTGATCGACGAAATCCATGAAATTCGAGCCCGCTTGGCGGCGGAGCACTCTTATGACATGGCCAAACTCGGGGAACACGCCCGTGAATTGGAAAAGAAACTGGCCGCCGACGGCTGGAAACTCGTCCGCCGTCCAGCGAAGCCTGTCTCTTCCACCGACATTCAATCATAATTTTTTTGCCATCATGAGTGCCACCTTTTCACCCGAAGACATCGACCGCAGCAAGGGAGACTTCGTCTTCCCGGAGCGGCACAAATACGACGCCGGTTTCGG